>JAGRAG010000202.1:4394-4580 GCA_020435025.1 Bdellovibrionales bacterium
CGAGCCCCGTCGTTCGCCCCATTTTTCTCTCCATAAAAATGGGCCCTTCTCACTTAACTTATAAGGAATTGTACAAACACCTTCAGAGCGAAATAAGCGCAGGTTCTATGAAGTTTAAACTAAAAAGAGTTCAAAAAAGTAAAATCCCAAGAGAGAAAATTCGGAACTACGGAACTACGGAACTAC
>JAGRAG010000203.1 GCA_020435025.1 Bdellovibrionales bacterium
AAACGAATATCGAGTGGCGCCACTGGCAAGATGCTTCACTTGAACTTCCAAAAGATCCGCTCGGACAAATCCTTGCAAAGATCTTTGGTCCTCTTGGCCTTCTAGGTCTTCCTTGGTGAGATTGTGGGTAGAGGATCTTTGGGGGTCAAAAAAAACAGGTACTCGAAAAGATTGTTGATAGTCAGCTCCGGGCAGAGGGATGTAAATCTCTACCGTCCAGTCATATTGTGCTGAGCCTTCTGATTTTGTTGGCTGAGCGTCCGTAGGAATGATAAATCTTAAAGGGATTTCAGTTTTTGGTTGGTGAGGAGGAACCTGACCGGATTGATGACTCGACCATAGTGTGTCTGTATGTGAGTGACGACTGTTCCCCGACCCAGAACTGTAGGTGTAGGTGTTGGAAAGATGGGCTTTGAAAGAGGCTCTTTGGGAAAAGTTGTACGGAATCTCTATTGTCACAAACAGCTCTTCTCCGAGGAATCCAGGCCGTGTGTTTAGGTGACATTTAGAGGTTCCAAACTTTCTTTCGGCATGGAGCATCTTCAAAGAGAAAAAAATTAAAAGAAGGCCCAAGGCAGGAAAGATCAGTAGCAGAAAAAGAGGCGGAGTTTTTAGTATCTGAGGCCAAACTTGTATCAAGGCAAATCCCCCAACCCCTAGGAAAAAAGAGCCAGCGATGAACAGAGATAGAAAGCGGACGGAGTACTCATTTTGACCAAGGCCTTTGGACCAACTGGGATTCCACATCCACGGCTCGTTAGGATAGTTTCTCACTTGCTTTAGGCGCCATTTGTGCATGCGATACAGCCACCAGGCTCCGGAAAGACCACCCAATCCTATAATTATAAAGACAACATTTTTTATCAATTCTGGTTGATCGTAGATGGAATTCTTACTATTAAGAAAAGCCAATCCCGCTAGTGAAAATAGGAAGCTGAGAAAAGCGAAAAACAAAGCGAGAATACGATAGACATTGGACGTAGAGTCAGAAACACGATTTTTTTTAGTATGCATCATCGAGTCGTTCACACCTAGATTTTGTTAAGTAATGACTTTTCGGCAGAAGATCCTAGGACTTTTAATAACAGCTTAAGGAATGAGAGATTTGATTGAAAGTGGACCGAAGATATCTATAATCATCCCCACCTTTAATCGAGGGAAATGGATCGTGCGAGCGATCGAGTCGGTATTGGATCAATCCTATCGCAACTGGGACTTATGGGTCATTGATGATGGCTCGACAGATCAGACTTCAGAAATTGTTATGTCGTATGCCTCTAAAGATGATCGTGTTCGCCTTTGGACTCAAGAAAATTTGGGAGTCAGTGCGGCCCGCAATAAAGGCATTCAGCAGTCCCAGGGAGAGTGGTTGGCTTTTTTGGATTCTGATGATCGGTGGTTGCCTTATAAACTGCAAAGGCAAATGCTGGAGATCGAAATGTCACCGGACTTGAAATGGGTTCATGGGGAAGAAATTTGGTTTCGTCACAATCAAATTTTCAACCCCAAAAAAATTCACAAGAAGTCAGGTGGTCGACAGTTTACAAGAAGTGTTGATTTGTGTTGCATCAGTCCTTCGACGGTTTTAATTCATCGCTCTGTTTTTTCTTTAGTTGGATATTTTCGAGAAGACTTTCCTGTCTGTGAAGACTACGACCTTTGGTTAAAGATCGCAGCTCGTTTTGAAATAGGATTTGTAGAAGAGCCCTTGATTCATAAGTTCGGAGGCCATGCGGATCAACTTTCTCAACGATTCAAAGCCATGGATTACTGGCGAGTGAAATCTCTGTTTGATGTTCTGTTCTTAAAAGAATTAGATGAGGAAGAGCGACGTTATGTGGCCGATTCAATCATCAAACGTTGCGAAATTTTGTTAAAGGGATACAGAAAGCATCAAAACCTTCTTCATTTTGATGAGGTTCAACGAATTCTTTTGAACACACAATCCTTTCTAAATGACTTACCGCAAATCTAAGATGTTACAAAAATGCTATATTTAAAGCATTTAAGAGATATCGTTGTGTTCATGCGCCAAGTTATTGGACACGGATTGTGTACATTTTGATTGAAATGTCGTCTCTCCCCGCTTAGTTTTCTCGGCAAGTGGGGGGCAAGATGGATTCTTTTAAGAGCTATCTTCAAGATGAATTCGAAAAACGGTGCAACAAAAACAAGCACTATTCTTTGCGTTCTTTTTCGAAATCTCTAGATGTAGAGCCCTCATTTCTTTCAAAGCTTCTAAGAGGTCAAAGACGTTTTACGGATAAATCTATTGTCCGATTTGGATCGAAATTAGGACTGAGTCCTGAAGAGATTCAACCTTTTTTGGAAAATGAATCACCGCAAGAACTCGGAGCGAATCAGAGACCTAAAAAAGTTCAGTACAGTACCGTCGATGCGGAAACCTTTAAAATCATTTCCCACTGGTATCACTATGCGATCTTGGAACTCACGCGAGTTCAGGGGTTTCAGAGCAATATTGATTGGGTGGCGCAAAAATTAAAAATCAATTATGGCCAGGCACTGGCTGCGGTTGAGCGTTTACTCAAATTAGGCATGCTCAAAAAAGACGAGAAAGGTCAGTGGGTTTGCAATGAGTCTTTTTCCACGGACAGCCAAGTTGACACCCATGCGGCTTTTAGAATTTTACAAACCCAGATTTTAGAGCAAGCGAAAATGGCATTAGAAACCTGTGCTCCACAGTCCCGCTCTCAAAACTCAATGACTTTGGCAGTCAATAGTTCTCGATTGCCAGAAGCGCAAAAGCGAATTCGAGAATTTCACAGAGAGCTAACAGCCTATTTAGAAGAAGGCCCTTTAGATCAAGTCTATCAGCTTTCGACTTCTCTATTTCCTTGTACTTGTGAAAAGAAGGAGGACTCTCAATGAAACAAGTGCTCTTGATGTTCATGATATCGATGCTCTGGGTATCTTCTTCCCTAGCCCGAGTGGGTCAAGAAGGTCACGGTGGAGACATCGTTGTTTCGGAGTTCTTTGGACTAGCTGAGGAAATTTTAGAGAGTTTTAAAGAACTGCCTTCAAAGGATTTACCTTCTGAAGATTTTGTCGCCCTTTTTTCTGAGTCGTTAGAAAAAGTGGAGGTGACCTCTTTGGATCGAGTCAAATTAGGTGACACCGAAGTCGATGCCATTAATTTTCCAGATATAGATGAACCTAAAATTCTTCTGGGGCGGGAGCGATGGCTGGATCCACGCATTACGATGGACATGCGAAAGCAGCTCATCATTCATGAATTTTTAAGTATTATGGGATTCGATGATAAGTATTATCGACTCTCACATAGACTCAAACAACTTATTTCCAAACCTAGTATTAGGCCTAATTAGGAGAGGAAGTTTTTAACCAACATTTAAAAGGAGATATAAATGAAATCCCTAATTACAATTACTGCATTGACTTTCGTTGGCATGGCCCACGCGGCTCCACAAAAGGCTCTTCGTATGGAATTTTATAGAGGATCCGTTCAACAAAACGTTGAGGTAGAATACAATTCACCTGAATTGAAAAAGAGAAGCTATGAAACAAAATGTCAAGCGACCGTCGGTCTTCGTATTACTGACAAATCTTTAGAGTTGGTCAATGGTCACTATAATTGTCAAGACGGTTATGTTTCTGATCCTAACTTTAGATTGGCTATCAAAGAAGGAAAGCTCTATTTCTTAGATCGTACGGGTCGTCTTCCTAAAGACGCGCAACCTGTTGGTCAAGTGACTGAAAACGGATTCCAAATTGCTTTGCAAAAAAGTCAAAAAGTGGCAACCGGAGAAGTTAAAATGGACGAACAGGGCTGTCCTTCAAGAGAAGTGGAGCGAGTCGAAAGTGAGCTTGTTGAAACATTATCTTATAGTTTTGTAAAAACAGAAAAAGGCTATGCAATGGAGAGAGTTGAAACTCGTGAGGCTTTAGTGCCTGTGGCTAAAAGATATGATCAATGTCAAATTAAGTTTGTGCGTGAAATGGTCGAATCTCAAAAAACAAGTACAGTTGTTGGAGAACTTCAAAAATAATTGAACCTATTTTGATGAGATAAAAAGGCAACCTATTTGGTTGCCTTTCTTTGGTTTTCATCGCTCCCACTTTTGTATCTGACTTCTGCAATACGAATGTCCTCTCGAAATCCTTTGATACGAACAGATCGTTGATTTGAGACTTCGAAATTTTCTTCAGCCCCTTCAAGAGAAGACAATGTGCATATAATTTCATTTTTGGTGGAATAGGCTTGGAGTCGCGCAGCCATATTAACCGCTGCTCCGATCACCGTATAGTCCAAATGTTGCCCGACTCCCAGATTTCCAATCACCACGGATCCCGAATGAACGCCAAATCCGATTCGTAAGTTGTAGTTTTGTGGTAAAGAGACGGGCTGAAATTCATTAAGACGATCTCGGATTTCTGTTGCGGCTTGAATGGCATTGATCGCGGAGTTGTCTAGATCAACGGGGTCTCCGAATACTGCTAATACGCCATCTCCTAAAAATTTATTGATGGTTCCCGAGTATTTAAAAATGACTTCCGTGATTAGAGCTAAGTAGCTATCGAGTAAGGACTTGATTTCTTCGGGATTCAGTCGGTCAGCAAGCTGAGTGAACTCGCGAATGTCACAGAACAAAATCGTGACTTCCTTACGAACCGGGACATCTCCAAAAGCGATTTGGTGNNTTTGGTTTTCATTATTTGAGTGAATGATTCGTTCAATCATTTTGGGTGAAAAGTATCTCTGCAGCTGACTGATCTGTTGGATTTTTTGGATCTGTTTAGCAACTCTCTCTTCGAGAGTCTTGTTGGATTCTCGTAGTTGATCAGTGAGATATTTCATTTTCAGTACGGACTTGCAACGAGCTTTTAGTTCCGTAGCGTTATAGGGTTTAATCAGGTAGTCATCGGCCCCCGCTTCGAAACCACTAGCAAGGTCCTCTGGAGAGTTCGATCCGGTCACGAGAACAACGGCAATGTATTTAGTTCGAGGATCATTCTTTAGTAATTTGCAAATCTGAGCTCCGTTGAGTTTCGGCATATTGATATCTAGTAAAATAAGATCAGGATGGACTTTCATGGCCGTGTTTAGAGCCTCCTCTCCATCATGGGCCGTGATAACAGAAAATGGTCCAGTCAGCATGTCCGAGACAACCTCTAGATAGCCTACATCATCATCAGCAATTAAAATCAGAGGAGCTCTCACAGTTTGATCTCATCCAGATTTGGTGTTTTTAAAAGTACGTCTCTATCATTTTGTATAAGCTTTGATGAACACTCCATTATTCTAATAATTTCTAGATTTAAGTAGAGCTAACTAACTCTTTAACATCGTTATCTACTGGATCTTCTAAATGCGCAACTTCGCACACGGTTGCACAGTCAGGTTGCTGGCCCTTATGACTGATTCACTCAGCAAGAACTATCTGAATAGGTAGTGGGATAATCAGTCAGGCAATGTGTTTCGTGGTTTTTCCATAGGAGAAGAGGGTCGAGTCCAGTATTTATTGCTAGGGAGATTTGATAAACTCGAAATTAATTATGACTTCAATGCAATTCTTTCGATTAGTGATTTTCATAGTATTTTTTAGTAGTGGATTTATTCGCCACTTCGCTTTTGCGTCGGACTGTAAGTTCCAAGTGAGTTACATGATTTTCCCCTATGGGAATGGATTGGAATCGCCACAATCTATTGAGAAGTGGACCGCATTTCCAGAGACCATAGCTTTTGAGTCAAATGTTTTTGTTCGGGTCAAAATAGAAGGTGTGCCAGTAAAGCCTCAAGAAGATTTGAAATTTCAGTGGAAATTTGAGCCGAAAGACGTGCAAGCAGAAGTTCCTTTACTCTTTGGCTCATTGCCTTTGAAGCGGATTAACGAGCATCATGTTCAATCGGATGGGTGGAGTTTAAATATCAAGGTGATCGCCGATCTTCCAGACAAACCGGGAATGTTGTTATGGTCCATTACTCAAAATGGAACGGAAGTTTGCCAAAAAACAACTGAAGTCGTTGGGATAGACTGATGCCGAGAGATGGTATTTTAAAAGGCCAGTTGATGAAAGGATTCAATGCCTTGTTAGTGATGGCGCTAACGCCTTCACCATCCTTCGCTGGGCAGGTCTGCAAACCCTATTTAACAACGACTCCACCATTTTTAGTGACAGATGCCGATGCCTCTCAAGGAACTGCGGAGTACGACAACTTTAAATCGATAGAGTCGACCGAAAGAGATGTGGGAAGAAGATCCAGTGCGACGGCAATCATCCCCCGTCGATCTATTGTGCGACCACTTGTTGACTATGAAGTTTTGCAAAATGGAGGTGATCAATACCTTCCCGTGGAAGTGATAAGTACTCGTCATGAGTCAGAAGAGATCATTTTACGCTATTCGGAATGGGGAAAGAAGCACGGATTGCCGACCGCCAAAGCGGGGGACGTAGGTTATGTCTATGGAGGCACAGCAAAGGCTTCGCTGCAACCCTTGTCTGAGGCTCGTAAAAATTCCAGCGTGATTGCACCTGGCTTAACCGGGCATTTAACTCCCGACAAAAAAGATATGCTTTTTGTGGTTACGACAGATGACTTTCAATTTTATCCATTTAAGTCAAGAAAGCCAGAGAGCCTTAAAGATAAAGTTTTAAGAGTTGCCACCCAGGATGGAAAATACCGCACCTTTAAATGTTATCAGCCTGGCGAGCCAGAAAACTATGTTTTAGATTATGTCTTTGAAGTGATGTCGGAGGACTTAACGACCGTAAATGGTGAATTGCGAATCGGAGGCGACTGCCCTATTTTACCTGAACTCTATCCGGTCGCTCCGGATGAATATTACGCCCTCAAACAGATAGCCGATGGCACTAAAGATACAAAGATGCGATTTAAATCTATGCATGATCTAAGGTTTTGGTCAGGAAAGGGCTTAGTGCAGCTACCGGGTACGATCAAATTATTTAATGGAACAGACGCTCAGTATATGTATTCAGAAGGCCCTTTTGGATTGGTCCACTATGTTGGCAATAAGTATCCTGTTCCTTTTGGAGTTAAATTAGGTGATTCAGATAAGAAGCTACAAAGAGCCATTCGTGAAGCGGCATCGGACAGCTTCATGAATCTGGAGTCGGCCTGTACATTTTTAGGAGCGATGAAGGAGTTTCGTACTGAAAATCCCGCGGCTCCTTTAATTCAAACGGGCGATGCTTTTTGGCCGGTAGGAGATCGGCACAAGGGACATTCTTCTGGGACTTGCATTGATATTCGCCCTTTTCGAAAAGATGGAGCAATGGGGGCTCTAGGGGAACAAGTAGACGGAGTTCCTGGAGAATACGATAAGGAAATGACGAAAACCCTGATACAAAGTCTTCAAAATGCAGGTGCAACATCTGTCATATTTGATCGACCAACGGGATTAAAAGGTGTAAGAAAACTAGGTGGACATAGAAACCACATTCATGTCTGTTTCGATCCGAATACTAACAATTCCAATCAACGTGCGGCGATGAAAAATTCATGTGCTTCACTATGAATAGACAGGTGTCTAACAGTTAGATAGCTATCAAATAAAATTTCATTCACAAATTTTATAATCACTTCAGTTTGCTCAGGACAAATTTATCCCCGTTTTTCTAAGATATTTTTGGAATCATGATTGCTTTCATTACTGTTAGGAGAGTTTGTAAAGTCGATGACAAGAACGTCAAAGATTTTTATGACTGGGGGAGAAGATCTTATGTTCCAAAATGGTGGAAAGACTCAATTTATCTTTTGTGGAATTCTTTTTTTAATTAGTTTCGGTCTCGGAGCCTGTTCTAACGATGAGGGGCTTCCTGTGGCTATCGATCAGCCCGTAGTTGTTGGACAGCAAAAAACTGTAACTTGTGAAATCCCGCTGGCTTTTAGCACTTTTGATTGCGGATCTGGAGGAGAGACTGTCGAAGTCGGAAAGGTCTGTACCGTCTCTCAACCCTTAACCAAAAGAGGCTTTAAATATCAGTGCGGAAGTGAAGGTCAATGGATCAATGAAGTCGCAGATACGGGATTTTGTTCCATTCCTGAAGGTTTTGCGTCTTCAGATTGTGGAGCGGCTGGAACCAAGATCTCCCATCAAGGTGTCTGTATTGTGAGCGAGCCAGCTTCCAAGGCTGGATTTTCATATACTTGTAGTAGCGGATCATGGATAGAGAACCCAGCTCCTCAAGGGGTGTGTGAAATTCCTGAAGGATATTCGACAACAGATTGTGGAGGCGCAGGAAATAAAGTGGCCGATAACGGAGTATGTACGGTTGACTTGCCAATGGTTCATCATGATTTTTTGTTTCGCTGTAAAAATGGAAATTGGGAATCTGAGTCTTCTCCGGCAAATACTTGTACAATTCCAGAGGGTTTTGTCACAAATGAGTGCGGGGGACCTCTTTCCAAAGTGGCGTCTACGGCAGTCTGCACGGTCACGCAGCCTCAGGTAAAGAAAGGTTTTGGCTACACCTGCGAAGGGGGTTCCTGGCGAGAAACTCAAGTTCCGACTTCTGCTTGTCAAATCCCAGAAGGCTATGCCACTGCCAATTGTGGTCCAGAATTAACGAAAGTGGCGCATGGAGCTCGCTGTATGGTATCTGCAACACCTGGTGATGATCTTGGAAAGTCCTACGATTGCCGACAGGGAGATTGGGTTTTGGTTCAATAAGAGGACCTGTGTTAGACTATCTACTAGATTGGTATAATTTCAAAATATTGTAGATTCCTCCAAAGGAAAAGTTAAATATTCCGTCCTTCTTCTAATTAAGGTATACGCAGAAACCTTAATTAGGAGAAGCGATTGTGGTAAAAATCTTTGTTGCAGTTTTGGGCTTTATCTTTACTAGTTCCGTATGGGCTAATTCAGCTTGTGTAGGTGGCGTTTCCGGAAAGGCAGCTAAGAAGCATTCCAATTCTTACTTTGATAAAAAAAATGCTGAAATAGATGAGTTTCCCAATTTTTCCCGTTTTAAAGATGAAGACATCGTACCAGCCATTCTCGTAGAACTTGCCGAGCAAAGAAGAGAGATTCAAAAAATAACTGAAAACCCAGAGCCTCCTAGTTTCGAAAATACCATCTTAGCTTTGGAGCGTGTGGGAGAAAAAGATTCTTGGGCAGTTCCTACTTTGATTTTAAAGAAATCGAATTTTTCCTCAGAAGCAATCATGAAAGCCTATCAAGAGGCCATGAGTGCCTATACTGACTTTAGAATGGAACTGACGGACAATCAGTCGTTGTTTGGGCGGATTAAATCTGTATATGACAAGCGAGGGGAATTAGGATTAGAGCCCGACCAGATTCTTCTTGTTGAGAGTCAGTATTTTGAATTTGCTGACGGAGGAATTCATTTGTCCCCTAAACAGCGAAAAGAGTACAATCGGCTTTCTAAAAAATTGAATGAAGCCCAGGCTCGATTTGCCAATAATCTTCACACCTATAATAAAAATAATTTTGTTGCAGGTAAGGATTTAAGGGACTTAGAGGGAGTACCTAAAGACTATATTGATCAGTTCATGGCTGAAGCCGAAAAGCGTGACTTGTCAGGTTATTATATTTCCGCCGGAAGCCAGATTGCTCATATGGTGCTTCAACATGGTCGAAATCGAAAGTTACGTGAGAAGGTTTGGCGAATGCTTGTTGGCGTCGGTTACAAGGGTCGCCCCAATAATCGTCAGTTGACTTGGCAGATTCCAGAATTAAAACACCAATTAGCTCAGCTTTTAGGATTTGAAAACTATTCGGCTCAAGCTTTAAAAGATAGCATGGCCGGAAGTGTTCAAGCCGTTGAAGAGATTGTTCATGACCTGATTCAGAGAGTGATTCCGGTGGTTCGTCAGATGCGCACGGAGCTGATTGAGTATATTAAGGAAAAAGAAAAAGTGCGAAAGCCAATGCCATGGGATATTTCTTATTGGATGAGAGTCTATGATCAAGAACGGTTCAGTTTCGATGAGGCGGCATTTAGAGATTATTTTACTTTGGATCAAGTCTTTCCAAAATTTGTCTCTTTCGTAGAGCGGTTACTGCGTTTGGAAATGACTCCCCGACCGGACCTAAAAGGACTTTCAGAAGATTCGTTTGTCTACGAAGTTCGTCGCAATGGGGAACGGTTAGGTTATATTTTGTGGGATATGTATGCTCGGGATGATAAAGATGGAGGGGCTAGTCACTACTCCATGCGCGCGGGGCAAGTTCGGGACGGTCAAAGGTTGACTGCGATTAGTGCAATCCAAGCAAATTTGAATAAGCCCCTTCCGGGCCATCCGACCAAAATGACCTTAAGTGACCTTAAAACTCTTTTTCATGAGTTTGGACATGCCTTACATAGTATTTTAAGTTCTGTACGCTACGAGTCTCAAAGTGGAACGTCAGTGGCGAGAGACTTTGTTGAGTTGCCTTCTCAGTTTATGGAGAACTTTCTTTTAGAAGCTGAAATTTTACAGTCTTTATCGGCGCACTATCAAACAGGAGAACCTATTCCTAGAGAGCTGATTGAGTCTGCCTATCGCTCGCGAAAGCACAAAGCGGGTTTTCGCTATTTAAATGAACTGCAATCCATTCAACTTGATTTTGCATTTTATAAAGAGCCCATAGGTAAAGTAGAAGACTTGTTTGAGTTTGAAAAAGCGGTCTCTGCAGATACAACTCTATCCCGCCCCGTCAGAAGCCGGATGGCTCTGTCTTCTCCTCACTTCACCCATATCTTTATGGGGGGATACAGTTCCTTTTATTACAGTTATCTTTGGTCCAAGATCTTAGACGCTGATGCCTTTGCGCAGTTTAAAAGGGAAGGTTTATTCAATCCGAATGTCGCGGATCGTTGGGTGGACAAGGTCTTAAGTGTCGGTGGATCTGTCAAAGAGCAAGATGCCTTTGTTTCATTTATGGGTCGAAAACCTGACATTCGCTCTCTACTTATAAGAGACGGTTTAATGCCAGAAGCTGACACTTCGGACCGTCCTTAAAGAACATTGTTCAACCACTGTTTCAGCATTTGCATGGGAAGGGCTCCTGATTGGCGGCCTTTCTCTTTACCCTGTTGAATGCAGACAATGCTCGGAATTCCACGAATTCCTAGTTCGGCACTGATCTGTGGGTGCTCTTCTGTGTTGAGCTTTACGAAGATCGCTTTTCCAAGGAATTCAAGAGCGGCTTCGGCAAAGGTAGGACCAAATGCTTGGCAAGGACCACACCACGAAGCCCAAAAATCAATAACCACAGGTTGCGGGCTTTTAGCCATGAGTTTGCGTAGGCTCTTGTCGTCGACATTCTGATGAGCTCCATCGAATGGCAATGCGGTTCCGCAACTTCCGCAAACGGGATCTTTACTTTTCATAGATTCGATTTGCACCTTGTTGAGTCCATGACAACTCGGGCAGACGGAATAGGTAACATTCATCGTTTTCTCCTTATTCAAACTGGACTCCATAATAAATGACATATAAAAACGGCAGATAGAATTCCGACAGCATCGGCAGTTAAAGCAGTTGCTAGTCCATGCCGAAATTTTTTAATTTGAACAGCACCAAAATAGACAGCTAAAACATAAAATGTCGTTTCGGTGGATCCTTGAAAGGTACTGACAAGATAACCCACATAACTATCTGGCCCCAATTGAGGATTCTCAATGATCGAAGCTAAAAGTCCATAGGCTCCACTGCCAGAAAGGGGTCTTAGTAATGCCATAGGAAGAGCCTCTGCCGGCAGTCCGATCAGCTCTGTCCAGGCCGATAAGGGCTGAATGAAAAAATTAAGAGCGCCACTGGTGCGAAACATCGCTACAGCACTTAAAATTGCTACGAGATAAGGAATAATTTTAATGGCCACTTGAAAACCTTCTTTGGCACCCTCTACGAAGGCTTCGTAAATAGAAACTTTTTTTAGCCAACCAAACAGAAAAAAACTGACAGTAAGCAAGGGAATGATCCAAGGAGCTAAGATTTTTCCGTAAAAAATGGTCAATGGTATAAAACTGATAAATCCACCAATCGATAGGAGTCCAACCCATAGTGGATAGCTTTCCGCTTCCGACGCTACCAATACGGAGGAGCCCTCGGGAGGGATCGAAGGCTCCACTGGATTAGAGGCCGGCGGTTTCGGCCAAAATCGCTGTAGAGTTTTTGCGGCAAAAATGGCAGCTAAAGTGGAGCACGTCGTTGCAAACAAAGTGGTTGGAATGATACCCGCCGGATCTTGAGAATCTGCTGCTGCTCGAAGAGCGATCACTCCAGTTGGTAAAAGCGTGACACTTGAAGTGTTTATCGCCAAAAAAAGAACCATAGAATTTGTAGCTGTCCCCTTTTGAGGATTCAATCGATCCAGTTCCTGCATTGCCCGAATACCAAAGGGTGTTGCCGCGTTACCGAGTCCTAATACATTGGCAGCAATATTTAAAATAATAGCTCCCATAGCGGGATGGTCTTTGGGTACTTCTGGAAAAAGTTTTACAAGAAGTGGATACAATAATTTAGAAATTATTTTTAAAGCTCCGCCCTCTTCGGCAATTTTCATAAGGCCTAGAAAAAAGCTCATGACTCCTATCAAGCCTATCGCTAGCGTGACGCTATCTTTTGAAGATTCGATGATAGACTGACTGAGGGCCTCCATCGGTCGTATCGCATCTGGTGGAAAAGAAGCAAAAATCTCCTGACCCGCAGCAAAGAGGAAGCTTGTAAGAATTAAGGCCGCAAACAAAAAGTTCATTCTGTTAGGATATCTTGAATTTTTTCCTAGAAACAATGGAAAATTCTGAAGAATTAAATCTTGCGTCCCATGAGAATATGTGGCCCAATTCCTGGAATATTAAAGGTTCCAGTAGACAAAGCCTGACAGCCTAATTTCTGATAAAATTCAGCAGCTGAGACTCGCGCATTAAACCATAAAAAGTGACCGTGCTGTTCTTTGAGTGTTTCGATTCCAAAATAAAAGACATCTCTGCCATAGCCACGCTTAAGAAATTCAGGATGTGTTGCCATGCCTCGAAGTCGCCAAGGCGATGATTCTGAAATCTGAGGATGTGATTCCAAATACCAAGATGCGATTGAGACCAGTTGATCCCCAATTTTTCCAGCAATGTGCACGGTATTGGAGTCTTCATCTCCGGGGTAGAAACAGGCAGAGAGAGGTTGATTGGGCCTGAGCACGAGATGTCTCAAAGGGATGATCTCGGATGTGGGAACACATTGGAGCTCGAGTGTCATTGGTAGGGAGATCCTTCAAATTTCCACAGCCATCTTTTAATAAAAGGAGGTGTGATAGCAGTGAACAAACGAGCAGCCCGTCGAATTTGGATGTAACGTTTCATGTCCCAAGGCCAGTGGGAAAGTAGTATATCTTGATCCAAAACATCACAAAAATAGTCTAACACCAACGCAAGCATCACCATATCGTCTATCCAGCCAATCAAAGGGATCCAATCAGGAATGAAATAAATTGGCGAAATAATCAGAGCTAAAAGCGCCAAAATGACTTTTTTATCCCTGTCCGGAATGCGAGGGTCATGCGCCACTTTTTTAACAAATTCAATAAGGTCTTTAAAAAAAGTCACCATGATTTGGTTCTAACAAATTCAACTAAATTGTCCAGATAATACCTCTCAAGTGAGCCCCAAAGAATCGGAAAATTAGACTGTTT
>JAGRAG010000204.1 GCA_020435025.1 Bdellovibrionales bacterium
GTCGCTTTCGTAATAGCCAACTCAAATTTTTCTAGTTTGTACTTGTCCACTCTCGATATTAAAATTTTCGGACTCTCCATAAAATATTGGATCAATGACGGGCTAATGGCTATCTTCTTTTTCTTAGTCGGTCTTGAGATAAAAAAAGAACTTGTACTTGGTCATTTGAGCTCACCAAAGAAGGCCTCTCTTCCCCTATTAGCTGCAATTGGAGGAATGATAATTCCAGCTATAATTTATGCATATCTGAATCCTGAACCTCCTCGGTTTAACGGATGGGGTATTCCAATGGCAACGGATATCGCATTTGCAATTGGTGTTTTAGCTCTATTTGGAAACAAAATTCCATTGGCTTTGAAAGTGTTCCTATTAGCCGTTGCTATTGTTGACGACCTTGGAGCCATATTGGTTATTGCTTTCTTTTATACAAATAGCATAAATGGTTTTGGGCTGGCTTTGGCGTCTCTTGCGCTTGGCGGAGCAACACTACTAAGATTTTCCGGAGTGAGAAATTATTTTATTTACACAGCTATTGGAACAGTTGTTTGGGGAGGCTTTTTATACTCTGGCATTCATGCAACAATTGCCGGAGTTTTACTTGGTCTGCTGACCCCCACAAAGTTTCCCTCTGAGAAAGGCTCTGAAGACCTCTACTCCCCTTTAGAAGATCTAGTACACAAACTGCATCCCTGGGTTAGCTATGGCATCATGCCCATTTTTGCATTTGCAAATGCAGGGGTTGATTTGCGTGGAGTCGAATTATTTCCAGTAATCACGCACCCTACTAGTATGGGAGTCGTTTTTGGGCTTTTTGTAGGAAAACCTATCGGAGTATTTGGGGTGACCTATATTTTTTCAAAACTAAAAATAATTTCAATCCCCGAAGGTGTCAATTGGGGGCAAATTCTGGGGGTAGGGTTTTTAGCGGGAATTGGGTTTACTATGTCTTTGTTCATTTCAAGCCTCGCCTTACCAAAGGACCTTGAAGTGTATTCGAAAACAGGAATCATTGTTGGGTCTCTTGTTTCTGGTTTCATCGGAGCTATCATTGTAAAATATAGTTTGATAAATAATACCTAAATTTGATGGAGATATGGATTCAACAAAACCCTTCTTAACTGACTAGAACTGTAAAGAGATTAAGAAGTGCTGGATTTAAGATTCAACGAATTAAGCAAGAGTGATGCTCGCGATCCTATTACAATAGAACACCAAACGGTGTACCCTTGCTATTCTGTAAAACAGAAAAGACCAGAAATAAATTTGATGGAATCGGCCAAAATGAATTCGCATGAAAAATTGTTGGCAGCTCGCATCCCGTCACTTCGAAAAAATCCCGACACTATGCAAACATACATATGTCACTTAAATGATAGACAAAGCTAAAAATATTAAATTGTAACAGCCAAAGGCAACTTAATAGTGAACGTTGTTCCTTCCGCTTTGTTACTAGTTACTTCTACGCTTCCACCATGAGATTCGGCAATTCCTTTCACAAGGGTGAGCCCTAGCCCCCATCCTATTTTTTTTTGATACTTAACTCTAAAATGACTATCAAAAATGTTAGCCTGATCCGCTACCGAAATAACTTTACCAAAATTTTGAAAACTTATACTTACAAAATCACGTTCCTGCCATATAGCAATTCGAACTCTCTTATTGTCAGCACCGTATTTAAGAGCATTGTCTAATAAATTGTTAAATGCTCTGCTCAACGCAAAAGGATCCCAAACACCCCAAAAAGACATATTATCTGCCTCACATATCAACTCAACCCTGCCCTGATCTTTTGTCGATTTGGATTTTCGACATTTCATTAAAATTTCCAACAACTCACATCGTACTAGCTCAATTGGTATTTTATTGCCAGATTTAACGAGATTTGCATCAAGAAGATGTGAGATGAGTTCTTGGGCTACATCTGTGTTGCGATCAATAAGATCAACCATACTATGAAAACTTTCATGAGTGTCGTATTCTTTCAATATATCGACAGCCATTTTTATAACTCCGACAGGATTTCTCAAGTCATGTGAAAGAGTGGCAACAAACTGCTCTCTTGATTTTTCATATTCCTTTAAAGTATGAACATTATGTTGTAACTGTTCACATTCGTACCTACTCGACTTATTCTCTTTCTCAGCAATATCTCTCTCACCTTTGGCAACTCCACATTCGGCGACTGCACGATCTCTTTCGCTCTTAGCAACGTTCAGTTCATTATTGGCAATATCCCGCTCGTATATAGCTATATTACGCTCATTGTTGGCAACATCCCGCTCACCCATTGCTATATTTCGCTGTCTAAGATACCTACTCATCACTTTAAAATTTACTTCTCTTGTATCTTCCATCTTTTTTCCTTCCAATCAATAGACATCTTATAGCATAAGAATAGTTTAAGAACATAAACATTGTATTCAGTAAATATGACAATAAAAGTATCTGGTATTTTACAAACAAAATTTATACAATTTATAAATAATTTTTTGTTTTTACTTACGTGCAGTCGTTATACGCTATTTTAAGTGGTTACGAAGGTCACATAATCTGGCTCTGTTATCTAACACATATATTTTTTAATAGGTATTCTTGCTCTACCAAACTATCTAGTTCATTGAGCACAGTCAAAAATATAGTCACCTGAACTGTTAATGCGATTGCAATAGCGCACGTTCTAAAGGTCATTGAGAGCAACCAGGCTCACTAAAGTATAGTAGTATAGGGCATAAGCCTAGACCCAAACAATTGTTATACTTCACCGTTTTCATACGACTATTTGAGCTTCACCCCTGCCAAACTCCCTTTATGATCAAATTAAAATTATTTATCCATAACTTTCCTTAGGGGATGCTCGTTCATTATTTACGTAGACATACAGTGAGCGAACTGCTATAGTTAGTTATCTTATTTTAACCAGGCCTATTTTCTACGGTTCCGATCTTCAGACCTTTTTATCCTAAGAAATTTTATTGATGAAATTGCTCAATTTTGAGCAAAGGAAATGTTTGTGGAAAAGTCCGAAGTGGTGTTGATTTTTATTTTGCAAAGACCAACACAAAACGACAGCTGACAGAGTCGGATTCAAAAGGTCCGATTTCAATTATCAAAGATAGACAGCAAATTCTAAACCTCGTAAAGGATATTTATGAAATTATTAATAGAAAATTTAAACAGTTATACATCTTCTCAAGACCTATCATACCTACTTGGAGACCTTAAAGGTTTTATAACGTCGTGGATAAAAAGAGACCAATATGGCACGTCCGAAGGTTTTGGGTATGCTCGCTTCGAGAGTCCCTCCGAAGGTAGAAAAGCCATTAATCGCTGTAACGGAATGAGAATGCACGGTAAGAAAGTAAAGATCTCGCCAATAAAAGAAACACCTCTTTTTATTACTTAACTGACACTACTCAAAAGGAGATTGACATGTACACGCCAAATTGCAAAGTAAAATTTTCGGGAATGAAGCTCTCCAACGTCAGTCAAAAAGCAATTGAAATACTGATGCAAAATCTTGCCAACAAATCCCCTTCGGACAGTTTTTTATGTCTTAGTTTGGTCAGTGGTGAGAGTGACATTAATGCATTTCTAAGTATTACCTCAAAGCATGGAAAGTTCGATTATAACAAGTACGGATTCGAGCCCTTATCTGTCGTTGAGCTGTTGTCAAAAGATCTACTAGATCAACTTAAAATATGGAAAGCCAATAAAAAATTTTAAACTTAAAGAAAAGAAACTTCGATGGTTCGAAGCACAACGGCTATAAGGAGGCTTTCAATGACGAAAGTATAGAACCAAAAACCTGATGAAATAGGTTCGCAATACCTTAGGAAAAAAATGGTCTTTTTTGATTTCAAGAGCGAATTGTTGATTACCGTATTGCAATCAATTATTCGATTGCAAGTAACGTCTCTCTGTAATCTGCTAAAGAATATGTCCGCAGGTATAAGAAAGTTAACGCTCTGAGCTTTCGTGAATTTCAAAACTTTAGAAGATGAAGCTTCTATGTCACGTCTAAGACACAAATAAATATATATGGTGAGTAAAACAGAAAGGCTAAATATCTCTAACTTTAAAAAAAAATCATTACGCCAAAGAAAGGTCGTTCTAATTACTGGCGCCAGCATAGGAATTGGTCTAGCGCTGGCCAAACTACTCATTGAAAATGACAACTATTTTCTAGTCTTAACCGCTCGAGAAACTTCTCAATTTCGATTTAAAAATGAGTTCATTTATGAATCTGAATATGTTTGGCTG
>JAGRAG010000205.1 GCA_020435025.1 Bdellovibrionales bacterium
TCGCCAAAGCCCAGGACTGACACGTTTGGTTCTGACTCGAGCCGAAGAAGAGTTTTATGGTTGGGTGTCTGTTCAGAAGCATCTTGATGAAGGGTATTCAGAGATTTTAAAGAACCTCCCTTTTCAAAGTGAACTATATGGCGGAGAAAGAAGTTCAAGAACCATTCAACAGAATCTTGAAGGGAAGATGAAGCCATTTCCCAAACATGGCATTCACTTTATTGAAATGGACCACATAGTTCGGTTTACGGATCCGTTGTACTTACCAAATGATCCTACGGCCATGATTGTATACCCATCTGAACGAAAGAGTTTGGGTCTTGCTCATGGAATTCACAGTTTGTCGCGGTCTAACATATTACGAGCTTTAACCCGCCTGCTTTTTAGAGGTTACTCCACTCAGAAAAATTTTATGGAGGGGATTTCTGAAGAGGAACTACAAGACTTTTATTTTGATAATCGAGAATTAGGGACTGATTTGGAGGTCTTTGATCCGCGTAATTCCAATGTGGGCGAACGGGCTTTTATGGAAGGGAACCTATTTACCGGTCATTCTGATGGGATGAATAACACTGTAAGAGAGGTTTTGGAGATGCCTTCGCACTTTGTAGCCTTGCCGGAGCCAAATGAGAAACCAGCAAAGGTACGACGTAGAGTTTCAGCAATACAGAGGCGCAAGATGCGGGCCGAGAAAGAGCGACAAGAACGTAAGTTGGATAGCATGGATCGCTCCTATGGCAAAGCCAACAAGAAGGGTCCTTTAGAGTCTATTGCAGATATTTATGAACGACCCAATCGAAGATTACTATCTTTCAAAGAAACATTAGATTTGATTGCCTATATGTATTCTGGAGGTATTTTAAGAGATAGAATGTACAAATTTTTTGTTGGTAAGTGTGGAGTAGCTATTTCTCGTGAGGGAACCGTTGTTGTTGATTATTCTAAAATTCCCAAGATTGAGAGGTCTTGTGTAGAGCGCTATTTTATTGAAGGAACAGATCTTTTCTTTATCGGGATGCCTAATATGATTAAGTACCTTAAAAAAAGAACAGGTCCTGCCCAAAACGAGATCGTGAATGTATTTATCGAAACTTCAAAGCGTTTTGATGAACCTAATGAGTATATTGAGCAATCAGAATTGGCTTTCCTTGCAATGATTGCTCAGTATTCTGAAGCTTTGATGGTCCGTTTCGACACGAATGAGAATCAGATTATTTCAAATGAAGAAATATGGACCTACGTATACCCTGTATTTCGTGGATTTATTCATAAAATGGCTTTGGAAAAATATAGTAGAAACTTAACGGATGAAGGAGATGTCCGTTCGACATTCGCTTTTATTGTCGATCACGGAAAATTACCTGAAGGGAATTTTGATCTTATCAAGATTTGGCTCAACAGCCTATTTCATTTTGATGACTCGATGAATTGGGATCTGTCTATGGATAGAGGTGACATTATAAAGGTGTTTTCCGCTGTTGTGAGGGCGTCAAGAGATACAGATCCTAAAGAGTCCTCAAAGGAACATTTAAATGCTAAAACCTATGAACCTGACGAAGTCATTTACGGCCCCTAAAAGTCGTTGTTAGCTTCATAAACAGAACTTTTTGATTGCAAGTAAATTCCTTATTAAGAATTTTGAATGAGTTCACTTTCCTTCAAAAGCACGTTCGGATCGGCAGGCCGCGCAGGTACGATGTCCGTGTAGTGAGCGGTGTTGCCGTCCCCTCTGTTTGAGTCTTTTAAGGGATAAAGAATTCACACAAAATTCGTAATAAGGAATTTACTTGCAACTAAAGTGTATTATCCGTTCTGCTGTGTTGGGCGAAAGGGGAGATTCGCTTTAAAGGTTTTTGAGATATTCAAAAGATTCATGAGAGGTTCGGCCTTTTTTGAGTTCGACAATGATATCTTTACAAATCATGGTCTGGAAAGAGGCATTTAGACTGTAGATCTCTTTAGCGATTCGTAGACGATCCCGACTTTTTGAATATTTAAATTTAATCCGACTGTGCCAATAAGAAAGTAGACTGGTGAGAAAGATAATTGGACCAACAATTGGCAAAAGAAAGATGGAAGTCGTTCCTAATTCTGATCGGTGCCGCTTTTGAATCTGAAACCCAGAAAGAACTGCCAAAGTACGTAGCTTAGAAATTGTTAACAAGAAGATGTGACCAAAATACATGCGATTGTCGGACTTGTTTGAAAACCAAATGCTATCGAGTTCACTAGGAGCTTGTCGTTTCCAATAATCACTTTCTGTGAGAAGTTGGGAAAGGCGGGCGCGAATATGGGAAAGACTCGGGGTTGTTAAAAAAAGCGTGCCTTGTGGTTTGAGCACTCTGTGAAACTCTTTAAAAACACCGAGTTGATCCTGCATATGTTCAATACCCTCTTGGCAAATCACAAAATCAAATTCAGCGTCGGCAAAAGGTAAAGGGTCTGCGAGATCGATATATTGACATGCACCTTCGAGTTTAAAGAACTCCGGATAAAGATCAGCAGAAACGACTTCTGCTCCTTTCTTTCTAAACAAGTACGTGGCCCGTCCATCTCCAGCCGGACAATCCAATACTTTTTTTCCAGCCAAGTTTCCCAGAGATTCGATGTATTTTCGGACTGGTATGTTGATCCCTTCATTGGGGTAGTTAAAAGACTCCACGAAGTTAAGCGTCCAATTGGCCAAAAACTTTGGCAATGACATCATGGCCGAGCCACCAAACCGGACTTTGTAGATCCTGCGAACGGTCAATCATAAGTCGACCGCAGGCTTGAAAAACAACTTCACTCAGGTTTGCAACAATCAGTTCTTTGTCGGATTTGTGAATCTCTAAAAACTTTGAAGAGGTGTCTCTCATCAAATTCATTTGGGTTTCGAAATTGTGCTGAGGCCAAGTCGAAAATTCTGTGAGTTTTTTAATCTCAGGATGGGCAAAATACAAGTCGGCACCGTCCAACAACTCATCTAACGAGTGCTCTTCTAAGAGCAGGGCTTCACAGGCTTGAAAGAGGCGATCGACTTTTTCTTTATTTTCACATTCCTTTTTTAATGCCCGAATGAGTGGATATAAGGAGACCTCAACTCCTAGAAAAATACCGCTAGAGTTGGTAAGAATTTCTGGAGCATTGAAAACGGAGACTTGAACTCCTTTCTCCCAAAATTCTTTGGCAATCTCTTCAAGGCGCAGTTTCGCCCATCCTTGTAAATAGGGAGCATAGCTTTGCCACTGGTAGTGATCTTTCATTAAAATTTCAGTACCATGATAACCATAGGAAACATATCTAACAGTTCGTCCTCGACCTTCAATTTTATTTCTCAATTCCGATGAGAGGTCGAGTAAGTGATAAAGAGTTTCTCCAGTGACTTCTTGAAAGTTTCTTTCACACAGACGGCCAATGTCACTTTCCCAAAACGTTTGTGAAGAAAAGTATCTTGGACCAGACCCTTTAAAAACACGATTCGCAGCGGGCATAACCACTTTGGCTCGAGGAAATCCACCAGCCATAGTATGAACAAAAAGCACGTTTGCGCTTTCTGGAATTTCTTTTTCTAACTGAACTAAATAATCTTGGACAGCTTTGCGAAATCGGATTCGACCAGCTTTTTGTGACTCCTCAACTTGTGCAAAATCAAGCTCAGCAGACTCCCAATGACTCAACTTGATACCCTTAAGTTGATCAACGGGCGAAGGACCTTGTTTCGAAGGCTCTAAATCAAAACCGGCTTCAAGAGGGACGTTAACAAGAGGGGCTTCTTTCTCGCGAAGCTCGTCGGAAGTTAAACATCGCAATTGTAGGTTTTCGTCCCGACGCCCTACTGTAGAGTAGATGATCTTCATCCCAGCTTTTTTGGCTTCGTCAACGATGCCATTGGCATAGCCTCTTTGAAAGAGCTCTCCAAATACGACTAATACATCCCCACTTCCGTATTTGTGTCTCTGCGGAACGTCTCGTAAAGGATGATATGTACCCATGATGTCTCCTTGGTGAATTTATGAGACTGCGGTCAAACCGCCTATTTGAATCTAAGAAGCTTTAGATCTAACTCAACGTATTTTATATACGTCTTCTCGAATCTGAAGGGTTTCCAATCCAAATCTATCCCGGCTTGGTGAAGGTCTCAAGGTCGGTATCTTAGGTAGGCAAGTCCGACATTTCAAGTGCAACTTTCACTTGTTCCCAGGGAATTATGAACTCTTCGAAAACTTTAAGGCTATGTGATCACATTTAAAGCATCTTGAATTAATTACCGCTTCATTTTTACAAAGGATGTAAATATCTCCTTAAAAATGACTAAAAAGATTAATAAATACGCAAACTTATAAAAATCTAACAAGGGGTCTTTTGACTTTTCAGATTCTGTTTTGATAAATAGCAAATATCAGAAAACAAGAGTGTTCACTCGTCCCCCAGTCGACAATTAGCGGCTGGTGTATATAGATAATGCATTGAATAAATTTAATTTAGTGTGATTTAGTTAGTAAAAACAAATGTTTAGATAAAATTGCAAAGGGTATAAAGTTTGAATGGAAGATTGTAAGCCTTTTAAATTTTGAGAGAGGAGAAAGGCATCGAACAGGGTACGTTTACGAATTCAACCAATCCGCTAAGGATTGAGCTGAGAAGAGGCCGAAGTCCTTATCAGCTTTTCTTTCAGCGAATAATTCAGATCCAGAAGAAACTGCGATCTGAAGCGATAAGCTATGCCTTTTGCTTTTTAATGATCCTATTGTTTAATTCTTCATCTCTTTTCACTGCTGTTGCCAGTGAACCGATTCCGACTCTGATTGCTTCTTCTCAATTGGAGAAAGAAGATTTCGAAACAGCTTCTTTGAGTTGGGTTTCTCCTGGAGATCAGCGGCGAGAAGAACTCCAGGGAAAGTGGAATTTGCGATTTGGGGGCAGGAACTTTTCTGAAGCCGAGGATGAAGCTACACACATTAGAATGGGTCTATTTGTAAAAGGCTCTTATGGGCTGTCCAGCCATATGAGTTTGCATGCGGATACAGGAGTTTCATTGGTCAGTGGCCGAGAACAGAGTCGGTTTGCGCCTGCAGGTGAAGACAGTAGCCAAATATTAGTAAATCAGTTTTATTTTAACTATGAGCCGGCCGATAGGTTGTACTTGCGAATTGGAGCTCTTTCCCAAGGACACATTGGTAACTCCAATTTGATAGATCCAAAAATGAGCTTTCCGGGGCTTATGCAGCAAGTTTGGTGGTCCGGAGACGCTTGGGTTTCAAAACTCACCCTTCAACAGGTGATTCCGACGTCAAAGAGTTTGGATGTCGATCGCCAAGAAAAAGAACGGCTTCCTACTTTTTATTCAGAAACTTTTTCTCTTTTGTACAAGACCAAAAAATGGTGGGAGATCGAGGGATCACTAACTCACTTTCGATTTAGTAATCTACCCAGTGTTGTGGCGGCAAAAAGTGGTCAGTTAGGGAACACGATAAATGGAGAATACAATGCAAATTCTCAATTTCTGTTTGAGTTCAATGGATTGAGTGCTTCCGGAGGTCTTTGTCTTTGTGGTTTTGAAGCGATTCAATACTATTTGGGGTACAGTTATTTAGAAAATCTAGAAGCAGATCGTGGATTTAGTAAGGGAGAGACTTTGAGCTTGGCTGTGGGGATTGCAGGGGGAAATGTTGTGTTTAAACCAAAGTTTACACTCATTTATAATGAGTCGGACTCGAGTCCTGCATATTATAATGATTCAGGACGAGGACATAATAATCGGCAAGGAACGGAGTCGGCTTTATCTTTAGAGTTCACAAAGTTGAACTTCAAGCTCTTGGCAAAATACACTTCGGTAGACACGATAAATGATGATCCTTTTCAAGATAGCTTAGCGACAACCTATGTCGGACTGGAGACCATGCATGTGGACTTCTAAGATTCTTGTTAAAATTTGGATTTTCCTATCTTTGGTTTTGAGCCTTTCCAGTTGTTTGAATCCTGATAAGAAATCAGAGTCTGATTTGCAAAAAACAACAGGGGGCGATGTTACAGCCAACTTCGTAGTGGATGATGTTCAGGGGTTTTCAATTGAGTCGAATGATTTAACTTCAGTATGGAAACTTCCTCGATCTCGCTTTTTTAGTTTTAAGGCCTGTATGGTGGCAACAAACACCACTCGTAAAGTGATAGGGCAAAAATTTCGTGTTGAAAATGGCAATGTTGTTCTAAGACCTCAAGTTACAGACAATGACGGATGTTTGCAGTGGCATGAGACAATTCCTTATCCTTACTTTGGGGAGTCAAAGCATCTGTTGTTTAAGCGTAAGATCATTGCCGAAGGAACTTATCGTGGGGAACGAACTATTGAACTGGCAGTGAATCCTTGGGCGAAGCTGCATGGATTGGAAAATGAAATTGTCTACATCAAAAATCGAAATCAAGATGGAACGCAGAGTTACATTCCTCAAGAGCTTTTTTTAGAGGAAGACACGGCAGTAGTTCAATCTTTGAATCGAGGTTCAGAGAAAAACTTTCCTCTTTGGATGGACAATTTAGTTGTCCACGTCGTCAAATTAGGACAGCTGGAGTATAAAGAGGAACCCCAATCACAGATCGACCCGAAGAAAGGTAAAATTCAGGACCCTAAGCAAGCGGCTGAAGAGAGATTTGGTCAAGTGGGGGAAGGCGTTCGACTACAGATCAATGTCAACATGGAACCAAAAGTCCTTATAGATAACTATAAGGGCGGATTTGCTAGAAAGGCCTTACAAGCGGGTCGGTTTCGTGTTTTTGTTCAGGTCATTGCTACGGACTTTGGTGCTAGCGGTAATGAGAAATTGATCCTGTTTCCAGATAAACCATCATCGGTGGGTACAGTAGATCCTCATACGGGAGTGTTGTCTGTTCCGGTGAACGTTCGTTTGACTCGTCGAGTGGCTGAGGGAACGTTAAAGTTAGCTATTCGTGTGGTGCCGTTACAGGGACCGACGAGTTTGAAAGAGTATCAGGG
>JAGRAG010000206.1 GCA_020435025.1 Bdellovibrionales bacterium
TCCCACATATATTGAAGATCGACTTTTTGTTGATCCGTCAAATCGTAGACCGGATACTGGATTACAATCTCTGCGACCTGAGATCCTTTCGTTCCACTACCTCCGCCTGACTCTTGCGAATTACATCCCGCAAGCCCAATAAAAACAAATAAAATAGCTGCCCATTTCATTATCAACTCCCTTGTAAAATGGCTTCATTTGTTAGTACGCAAAAGCCTTGGGATTTCTTGCAGAACATTCTATTTTTTTAATATTTATTTTAACTAGGGCCTGTACTTATTTGAAATTATATACTTTATTTGAATTGCTCAGATATGCTAGTACCGTCTCATTTTTGTACGCTTTTTGCCTTTTCGCAATGGCCTCTGAAACCTATAGATTTCATTTTCAAATTCGGCCCACCTTTAATAAGCCTCACCGAGGAATCCATGGGGTTTGAGAACCTGTAAATATTAGGTGCCTTGGGAATTTAGGTTGAATTTTAGCCATCTGTAGACCACTGTTGCCCTATTAAAAGGGGGAATGGGCTATGAAACTTAATATTCCCATATGGAATGTGACCTAAATTGCATAGCCCTTAAATTAATGAAAAAAACCAGATCATTCATCCTTTCTATGCTAACGGGATCCGCACTTTCCCTAGCCTGTTTCGCGGGAGTTTCCGCTAGGGGCAGCGTGGTCTGTGTTGCCTCAGTTTCTAAACGCCCTCCATTGCACCACAGGCTTTTAAAATATAATTTACTTCCAGAGAACCCCGTTTCTTCCTCGAACATTCCCCAATCCCATGTCAGGCTAAAGCGAAAGAACAACAGCCTAATGGTCTGGAATATCCAAAAAATAACCAAAGGGATTAAGTGGACAACCGACTTCTTAAATCTGAGTCACTTTGCCGACCTATTTTTATTACAAGAGGCCACCGAAGCGATTGTGCCTGTGGCTGAACACTTAGGTGTCCATTGGACATTTGGAGCCAGTTGGGAACAGCGGGGCAAGCATCGTACAGGGGTTGCGACTCTAAGTCGCTCTCAACAAAAAAATGGCGAATTTCATGTGACTGATCAAGTCGAGAAAGTTTTTAGAACTCCCAAAAGCTCGATGATCACCTGGCACCCCATTGAAAACAGCAGAAAAACACTCATGGCGGTCAATCTTCATGCCCTTAATATAACCGGATTAAAGCCTTTCGAAGAACAAATCCGTCATCTCGCCAACAAAGTTAAATACCATGACGGTCCAGTTATATTTGCTGGAGACATGAACACCTGGAGTGCTCAGAGGCTCCATGTAGCTCTTTCCATTCTCGGTGAACCCTCAGTCGGCCTTCAACAAGTCCCCATGTCCAGCTCGCGACGACTTGTATTAGATCATGTCTTTGTCCGTGGCTTAACCAATGTATCTGGATACTTTTTAGAAACCATCCGATCATCCGATCACCTTCCAATTATCGTAACTTACGATATAGACCCAAGGTATTTATAGGCGAACCGCGGCTGATCTCACTATCCTTTTTACAGTGCAAGACAAAAAGGGGCACTCCACACGCTGCAAGCCCTTTCTTAATGCCCAACACCCATTATATTTGCTCTGAGGTGGCACATCTCATGAATAATTGCTGACTAAGGCTTAAAGTCTATTCTTTTAGCCCAAGATGAATTTTTAAGGAGTTCTACGATGAGAATCGTTAAATTATGGAGCATTATCATTTTATTGACCGGTTTAGTCAGCCTTACCGGGTGCCCCGGAGACGACAGTCCCGCTGTTGCAGTCCCCCCGCCAACGGTCCTCCCAAATGGTGGAGCCTGTCCTGCTGGATATTATCTTTCTTCTAACGGAACCTGTCTTGTCGACAACACAGGCACCCAGTGGTCTCAGCAGCTCAGTTGGGGAAACTACTTAAGTATTACTAGTAAATCCCAATATCGAAAGTTTCTCCAAGAATATGGAGCCATCTGTGACAGAAACGATGGGACCATGTTTGAGTTTTTGGATTTTTGGCAGGCTAACTGTAACACGTGGGACGATCGTGCTTATGCCTCTATACAATTAGCCTCTACTGAAATCGGGGCCGATGGAGTTCAAGGTGTAGTTCGCTTCTTTGCCTATAATGACTGGAGCAACTATGCAGCAGCCTATATTATGTTAAACCCCCTTGACGGTTCTTTTTTGAATATTGAAAACAACACAGGTTTTGAACTCAGAAGAGTTGGAGGGTATTACTATAGTTACAACGGCGAAATTCGCATTATTGTCAAAGGACGCCCGGCGGACAGTGCTTTAGAAGTGAAAATGGAATATCGCGGAGTCGAGTTTGCTCGGGCAACAATCTACAATCAATTCTAATTTTATAAGACCCTTCCAAACCATAATATTATCTTAACAAAAGCTCATTTCATAAAAATGAGCTTTTTGCTTTTAGAATACGTAAACCCTTTAAACGGCATCCTTTCACTACGGATGGATTCCTTACGACAGTCCCTCCGTATTGCTGCCATAAAAGATTAGCGGAGCCCTCAAAATAATTTTAGTGTGTCGTTCCCATTTTTTTGGTATCGAGCATTTATGAAAAAACAAATCTCTTGTCCTAAGTGTGGTAAAAAAACCCATTTCACTCCTAAAAACCCTTATCGACCCTTTTGTTCGGAGCGCTGTCAGCTCATTGACCTAGGAGCTTGGGTAGAAGAAGAGTATCGAATCCCCACAGAGAATTCTGCAAACCTGGACGAAATCCCCACAAATGAAGAGAGCGACGAAGACCTGCACTCATCGGAATCGACGTTCCTTCACTAAAAGTAAGAAGTTCTCCTTTAAAAAAGCACTCCAGTGGGCATTCTGCGTTAGGGTGAAACTTTTTTTTACTTTTTCCTTTGACGAGTCCTTGAGTGTGGGTTTCAATTTTTAAATAGAAAGACAACTCAGTTTTCCAACGGGAGAATATAAATGAACAAAGCTCAATTGATTGAGAGAATTGCAAAACAAACTGAAGCTACGAAAGCTCAAACAGAGCGTTTCCTTGACACAACTATCGATATTATTCGTAAGTCTGTTAAAAAAGGCGACGAAGTAAAATTAGTTGGTTTTGGTACTTTCACTAAAACTAAGCGTAAGGCGCGCACAGGACGCAACCCTCAAACTGGAAAAGCTATTAAAATTCCAGCTGCTTGGCATCCAAAATTCCGTCCTGGTGCTGAATTCAAAAGCATGCTTAAGTAATTCATTTTTTTACTTAAGTCTTAAAAGCCAGCCGAAAAGGCTGGCTTTTTTATTTTAACATACTCCACCACCACTTAAGAAAATAGCAGTTTCAAGCATCCAATTTATCAACTAGTTGGGAGAGCGTTCTCTCTAACTTTTTAAACTGCCAGAAAAATCACGCAAATAGCGATGGATAAAGGCCTTTGCCGCGTTTTCATTTTTAATCTTGGTTCATTTTTTTTCACGTTGTTTCACAAATTCGGCGGGCATGGCGGGGAAAGATGGATAGCCAGACAAAGTTATCGTTTTTCAATATATATTTTCATAAATCTGTTCTTTTTTTGGAGGACTTATAAAATAAGTCCAACGAGCTTTCGAATTATATACTTGATTAATTGTAAGGTGCTTGGAGTTTTTCTCGATAACTTCTGCTTCTATACAAAAATCTTCACTTTTCATGACATGCTTTATTATCTCTAAGGAGTTCTCACACCAATCCTGGCCAAATGCCCTCCTTGCAGATATAGTATATAAAATATCTCTTGAAAAAAAAGAACCATCCAAGGAATAATTACCGTTCATCTGGTCAACACAATCAAAATGAATTGGCTTGTTAAAACAATAATCAATGACACCCACAGCATTGGCCTGAATAGAAAAAACAAATAGAAACAGTAAAATTATCCTATAATTTTTCATTTTTGATCCTCTCGTAAAGTCGTATAAATTCCTTAACCTCTTTATGATTCATCGACCTTCGTCCTTTATATAACATTACCGTTTCAAGCCATGATGCCCCTTTGAATTTTGCATCTGCGATTTGCTTTTTGCGAAATAGCCATCTAACACCGGCTGAAATATTAATATTTGGGTCAAAAAGATCATCTTGTTCGATATGTAATAAATGATTTCTTAATTCTTTTCTATGTCCAGCTAAATATTTAACGGTGAGTTCTGTAACTTGCATAAGTCCACGAGCATAACCTGATCTCTTTCCCGCATAGTTTTTTGCTTTAGGATTAAAGGATGATTCAGTTGCGATTAGGGCCTTAACAAAATCAGGGTCAAGTGGAACTTTTGGCTTTAAAATGTCATTCCAGTATTTCACCCAGCCATCAATAAGCTGGTTAAACTCATTGCCTCTTTTGTATCCAAGCTTATTTTCGCTTATTTTGGATTTCATTTTAGAGAAAAATGAATTTGAAATGAGATGGATTTCATCATCATACAGCGTATCTTTACCTGAACGATTTTTGACACAAGTACCTTTGCGATAGCGCTCTTTGACATTAAAGCTTCTTCGAGTATGAGCATCAACATGTGAAGAGCTACGCCAGTGATGCCCTAAAGGACACTTTCTCCATGGGTGCTTGTTTGTTTTTGGTTTATTTTTAGCCATACTGCTCCATAAATATATCTAAATTATTCTATTTTTGCCAGAGTCAGGAAATAAAAGATTAATATATAAATCCAGCTTTTTCTTCATCCTTCTACAACTCGAAAAGCCCTTGCCATCAACTCTTGCTTTCTTCCCGATAGTCCCAGTTTATTGGCCAACTCTTTCCATTTTGAAGCAGAGGCTTTAACTTGCTCTATAATTTCCTCTGCCCTAGACTTGTCTATTCTAAAATACTCTATCACCGATAAAGCAAGTTCTAAATTTTGAGAATTATCATGCTCTGAAATATTTAACTTTAGTCCATTCCCATCGGCACTTGGATTTATATCGTAAGCAGGAGAAAGCCTCCATCCGGTCTCTTCTAAAATAAAACCATGGTTTCTTAAATGATCATCCACATTTGAAATACAAATACTAAGAACAATTCTTCTCCAGAGTTCTTCTAAATCTTCATTAACACTTGAACCACTTCGAATTATGAACTCTGCAAGTTCAAGATAGCTAGTACCTAACGTATAATCACTTCCATCCAATTTACCTAAACAAGTCATTGCTGAAGCAAAATGGACCCGAGCATTTTGTTCTCTATCAAATCTTTTTGTTAAAAATGTATAATTATCATTATTAAATTTCTGTGCCTTACACTCTGACATGTTTACACCAGCAGCCAATGCTATTTGGTACGCAACCATTTCCCACCCACCAACATTAGTGTCATCAGTTCGACTTGGAAACTTTGCAATCCATAAATTTCCCTTCTCATCAACAATACTTGCCTTTGGCCGAGCCCCTCCCAAAGAAGACCCTGGAGAGATAAGCGTATTAAGCCATTTTATGTACTCTTGCGAAGTTTCGTCTCCATCTTCTTCGATTTTTAGACTCGCTTGCTCCAACTCTCTCAATTTCGCCCATTGAGGAGTCGAAAATTCGGTTTCATTATTTAGGAAGTCTCCATTTGGATCTAATTTAAATCTTAATGCACCCATTCGGCTTCCATCATAGACCCCTAATAGATAGTCACTCTCGTATAGTTTTCTAGGATTTCGGTTATCTTTTTTCGCAAGTATTGCCTCACGCCTTTGCATTAGAGCTCTTCCCCAGCGATCAGGGCAAGAATCGGTAAAAACACCAAAGTTTGATTTTCCTTCCTCTAAATACTGATCCCCTAAATAGAACTGCAAATCTGGATCTAGTTCTTGGGCCAAACCTTTTCTAATCCAATTTTCATCGTAAGAAAAAGAGAACACCTCTTCACCTCTTACGACATCAATAGAAAGAACTCCCATAAGAAAAGGCCCATCAGCTCCTATCCAATCAGCATATACATAAATATGTTTTCGCTCATTTCTCTTAGACATCATTAATCTCTTGTTCTTTTTGGCGCTCTTTGTTTTGTAACAAGGCCTGCATCTTGAATTTTCCTTCCTAGGACATCATCTTTAGCAACATCAAGAAAATCTTTGTCGAGTCTCATTACAAACAACACTTGAAAATAACTTCCCATTGAAACACTATCATCTCCTTTTTCTATCTTTACGAGAGTTGAGCGACTTATACCTGCACGCTCAGCTACTTGCTCCATAGATAGCTTTCTTCTTAAACGAGCCAGCTTAATATTTTCCCCAAACATCTCTAGGGTTCTTTTAGCTTGTGGTAATATAGGGTTCTTTTTAGTTTTCATAATATTTATAATTATAAACTATATCGGCATATTTGTATATAATTATATACATTATTCCCGTATTCAAAAGCGGGGTTGAGCGGGCGAGTAGCTACCGAAACACTTAAAATATTAATTATTTCAGATAGTTACAGTAGAGTGCCCGACTTGTTTCTACTTTACAAAATCCAGCAATTTCAGTATGTTATATGCATGCCTGAACTACCAGAGTCCACTAGACCTTAAAAAAATTTATGGTATATACCTTTTTTTCAACGGCGAGGAGAACGTGGCACAATTTAATCCCCAAAATTTGCGAAATATCTGTGTGCTAACTAGTGGCGGAGATGCCCCAGGAATGAATGCGGCCATACGAGCCGTCGTTCGCGCTGGGATCTCGAATGATTTGGGCGTTGTTGGAAGCCACCAGGGGTATTTTGGACTTATGAACTCCGACTTCGTTTCCCTTTCCCTGCGCTCGGTAGCCAATATCATTCAGCGTGGAGGCACTTTCTTAAAAACCGGCCGCTGTCCCGAGTTTCACAACAAAGAAATTCGCCAGAGAGCCGTAGAAAACCTAAAAAGAAACAGTATTGATGCTCTTGTCGTGATTGGTGGTGATGGATCTTTAACAGCAGCTCATCTTCTTTGGGAAGAATTTCAATTTCCCGTCGTGGGTATTCCCGGCACTATTGACAACGATATGAGTGGCTGTGACGCCACCATCGGCTTTGATACTGCTGTCAACACAGCTTTAGAGGCGATTGATAGAATCAGAGACACGGCCACTAGCCATGATCGCCTTTTTATTGTTGAGGTCATGGGACGCAATTCCGGATTTATTGCCATCGACGTCGGTGTTGCCGGAGGAGCTGAGGGGATCTTTATTCCGGAAATACCTTTTCAGGTCGACAGCATTATCAAAAAAATCCAGCTCGGTATAAAACGAAAAAAATCCAGTAGCATTCTTATTGCGGCCGAAGGACAAAAACCAGGACGGGCTTATGATCTTGCCGAAGCGATTCGCAAAAACTCAGGAATGGAAGCCAAAGTCTGCATTCTGGGCCACATTCAAAGAGGTGGCTCTCCCTCTGCAAAAGATCGAATTTTAGGAACTCGCCTTGGAGCTGCAGCCGTCAACACACTTCTTCACGGAATCAGTGATGTTATGGTTGGAACGAGAGGTGAAGAAGTTCAGTATCAAGACATCCTGACTTGCATCAATACCAAAAGACAAATGAGCCGGGAACTGATCGAACTTTGCGAGTTTCTTGCAAAGTAAAGTCCTCGTTTATTTTAAAAGCCCCTATCGTTATCAACTTCACTGATCATATGGTCTACTTCATGCTCAAACAGTCCTCGCCAGGCGGAGCGGCCATAAATGTCCGCACCGCTGCTGCGGAACTGCGCGTGAAGTAGACCATATGATCAGTGAAGCTGATAACGATAGGGGTTTTTTAATAGAACTTCGCGGGGTCAGATAAATCCGGGGTCAGTTTCTCTGTGGGTTTTTAGGATGTCATCAACTTGTTTATCGAGATCACGACGCTTTCTGGGAAACAGCGAATAAAATACGGGTATGACGACTAAGGTAAAAACCGTCGACATAGAGACTCCGCCCAAGACCACCACAGCCATTGGGATTCGTGTTTCACTGCCAGCTCCTGTTGACAAGGCGGCGGGAACCGCTGCAGCTAATGTGGCAAATGTGGTCATGACAATAGGGCGATAGCGGAGTCTACAGGCAGTCGATAGGGCCTCCATCACACTCAGCCCTTCATCTCGAAGTTGATTTGTGAATTCAACTATCAGAATAGAATTTTTCTTAACAATACCCATGGTTAATAAGATTCCTATCATGGAGTACACATTTAAAGTGACGCCTGCTAAGTAAAGAGCCAAGAATGAACCTGAAATACCAAAAGGAATTGCTAAAAACACTAACAAGGGGTCGGCGTAGGAATTAAACTGAGAAGAAAGCACCATATAGGACATTATTAGCCCTAAGATCATTATAAAAATAATATTAAATAACGAATCATCTAAATCTTGGGAAAACTCGATATAGTAACCCTCTGGAACTGTCGTTTTAGCAATCTCTTTAACGGCCTTAATGGCATCACCGACAACCACATTTTCCGATAAATTGGCATCTATACGTATCGCTCTCTCACGGCTTTCCCTGTAAATGTTTTGTGGGCTATTTTCGCTTTCAAAAGAGACTAAGTTTTTTAATTCAATCAACTCTCCACGATTGTTTCTAACAAGCAAATTCTCAATACTCTTTGAGTTCAAACGATCTAGTTCTTGTAGCTGAACTTGAATATTAAATCGCCTTCCACCTTGTGTGTACTGACCAGCCACGACACCACCCGTTGCAACATTGATCACCCGACTGATCTCTGCCACTTCAACACCGCGAGCTCTGGCCTCTTCTCGATTGGGAACTATTTGAACCTCAGGCAGAGTCAATACATCATCGGAGCGAACACCCACCATCAGACCCGACTTCTCCATTTCGGCGCTCATTTTTTCATAAATCTGCTTTTGAATCTCTGGATCAGGCCCTTTGATAGAAAACTCCACAGGTGATCCGCGCCGCCCTCCAATAGAACTATTGGATCGATCTCGAATAAAGATCTTAATCCCAGTGATACTTTTCGATTCCTCTCTTAACTCTTTGGCAATCAAAAATTGAGATTTTTTCCGATCCTCACGGTTTTTTAGAATGACAACACCATTTCCTTTATTTCCTTGCCCTCCGCGCCCAAACCCACCAACGGCAACAAAGGTTCGCAAAACATCTGAATGTTTTTGAGCAATGCTTTCAAACTGTCGTATTTTTTCATTGGTGTACTCTAATGACTTTCCCTCAGGAGCATTAAAAACTAAAAACAACACGTTATTATCTACAGCCGGTGCAAATTCCTTTGGAACAAAACGAACAATGAGTAAGGAAGTTAAAAACACGATGATAGAAAAAGCAACCACCGAATACTTATAAAGCATCGCCTTTTCTAAGGCTTTCTTATACCACCCCGAAGTCACCGACACGAACTTATCGACCCATCGATGAACAAAAATTCCTTTGGCAGATACACTTAGATACTGCGAGCACCTCATGGGTGTTAAAGTCAACGCTTCAAATGAGGAAATCCCAACTGCTATACACAAAGTAATGGCAAATTCAAAAAAGAACCTTCCCTCAATTCCCTCCATTAAAGTGATCGGAGAAAATATTGCAATAAGGGCTAGTGTCGTGGCTATCACCGCAAAAGTAATCTCTTTGCTTCCCAGCAAGGCCGCTTTGACTTTGTCAAAATTCTTTGCACGAAAACGTACAATGTTTTCCAACATAACAATGGCATCGTCCACAACGATACCTATTGCCAGCGACAGACCAAGCAAAGAAAATGTATTTAAAGTAAAGCTAAAGTAATGCATAAACGCAAAAGTTCCAATAACGGAAGTGGGAATGGCCAACACAATGTTAAACGTTGCGCTTAAGGAACTAAGAAAAAACCAACACACTAAACTTGTTAAAATGGCCGATAAAACAAGGTTGAAAACAAGTTCGCGCACGCTTTCTTTAATAAACAAGGTCCGATTAAAATTCACTTCTAGCTTTACGCCTTCTGGGAGACCTTTATTAATATCCTCAATTTTTTCGATCACTCTGTCGGCAGTGGCCACGGCGTTGACTCCGCGTTGCTTTTGTACGGCCATACCCAGTGCAAATTGCGAATTAAATCGCGAAATCCTTCTTAGGTTTTCAATGCCTTCATTGACATCTGCGACATCTTTCAGCTGCAAAGGAACATAATTGGGGCCGCCTCCCCGTCGAGAGATCACCATATTTTTGAAATCTTGAGTTTTTTCTGCTTCACCGAGCACTCTAATCTGCTCTTCTTTATCACCATATTCAAAACGACCGGCCGGAAGCTCTAAATGCTCCTGCTCAATGCTGCGAAGGATGTCTGTGGCCGTCAACTGATACTTTTGCAACTGATCAAACTTCATATCAATTCGCATAATCGGCTCATGGTAGCCAAAGGCTCGAATCTCAGCAATACCATCAATTGTGGAAAGGCGATCTCGGACCCGGTCCCGAAAAAGGATCATGAGCTCACGCTTGGATAGTTTTTCTGAAACAAGTGACAAAAACAAAATAGGGTCATCGGCGGCATTAGATTTTGTAACGATCGGAGGCTCCACAGATGAGGGAAGCTGCCGTTGCGCCCTACCTAAGAGAGTCTGAACCTCTTGCAAGGCAAAATCGATGTCTTTATTTAGGTCAAATTCCAGATCAATACGACCATTGCCTCGATCCGCACTTGAGGTCAACATGCGAATCCCCTCCATTGAAACCAAAATACTCTCTACGGGTTCCAATACATCTTTTTCAATAACCGCCGGCGTGGCGCCGTCATAGGCATAGTTGATAGTCACTGTTGGATAATCCACATCTGGATTTTCATTGATACCCAATTCTTTAAAACCAAGCAGGCCAAAGAACAGTATGGCAAACATTAGCATCCATGCGAACACCGGCTTTCGGATTGAAATTTCCGACAAAGTCATTAAGCGATATCTCCTACAAAGGCCTTCATGGCATACCAAAGTTCAACGAGATCATGATGGATAGCTGAGTACTGCTTTTGAGTCTCTACAAGCTCATCAAAGGCTCGCATAAGATCAATGTTGTTTACCAACCCCTTATCGTACTCTAAAAGATGCAGTTTGTAGTTTCTTTCAACGACTTTTAAAGACTCCTTTAAGGCCGCTAATAAATGTTTTTTTGTTGTAAATTGATGTTCTAAGTTTTCAGCAAAGACCGTCACTTCTTTTTCCACTCTTGATTTTGAAACCATCAGTTTAGAAAGCTCAACGGACATCTGCTCGACTCTGGAGGAGGTGAGGCCAAAGTCAGTTAACGTCCAAGATACACTCACAGAGACATCCCAATCATCTTGACGTCCAAAAGCGCGACGATGCAGATAATAATTGGAATTAAGATCAACTTGTGGCCAATAGCTAGATTTTTCGAGATCTACAAGTAATTTTTGTTGCTCTATTTTATTTGCAAGATCGTTTAAATCTGGATGATTCTTAAATCGATCTTTCCATGCCAAGGGAATGTTTTCAGCTACAGAAAAGTCAATTTGGAATTGAGACGAATCGACAGATTCTCCAACTAATTCCCTTAAGGAGTTGTGGAAATCAAAAATTTTTTCTTCAAGAGTCAGTAGACTCACCTCTAATTTTTTTAGCTGCGCTAAAGTAACCAAGTAATCTGTTTTTTTGTTGCGGCCAATTTTTGCCCTCTCGTTTAAACTGGCCACTCTGCGGCTGAGCCCTAATTTTTGCTCTTCTAAAAATTTCTTTTCTTGCTTCAGTTTCATAAGGCTAAAGTAGTTGTTGCTGATCTTAAAGAAATGTTGAATCTCTGCCTTACGATTCGTGGATTTTGTCACCTTAGGCAACACGTCTTCAAGTTTGCTATAGGTTCCTCGCAGTCCCCCTTTAAAAAGTGTCAAATTCATCGCTAGGCTTTGTTGATTATCAATACGATCGTATCCACTCTCGTTGACCAGCGTTTGATTTCCATAAAAATGAATGCTTTCAAAGCTTAATCTAGGAAGAAGGGTCTTGTAACTTTCTGAGACCTCAAGTTCTGTCTTTTTTAGGCTTAAAATATTTTCTTGAAAAAGCTCATGGTTTTTACGTGATCTTTCATAGAGATCTAAGACATCTGTAGCAGAAGCACTAAAAGTTAAAATAAAAGGAATCACTAAAAAAATTCTATTCATCAACGATCTCTTAACTTCTGAGAGCTTTACCAATAATCTAAAAACAGTAGCACTTATTGTTTTTGACAGCAACGAGTCGAAAATAAGAAAAATTTTCTTTATTTACATAATCGTAAAAGCTCTAGAGGGAACTTCAGAACCTTAATTTCTATCTGATCTATGGTGAAGCCGAAAGCCGTCACGGTCAGCACTCACCAAACGGAAACACAAAATTGGTTTGTCCCAGCCTCTTTTTATGACGCGACCCCCTTTAAATCTTTATCCTAAGGCTTTTAAACTCAAAATTTCGACCTCAAATCTACAGTTCTTGATTTTTCTCTGAATTTTAGAAGGCATCACCAACTGAAATATATTGATCATTGACCGAGTCCGGCAAAGACAGTACTTTTGCACCACCATCCATTTCGATAAAGGTATCGACAGAGAAAACAACAGCTTATTTAATAAAAAATGGCCCTTTTTCGCCTTCGTTTGGATAAAGGAAATGATATGGTTCGAATTGCTTTACTTACGTTTCTCGTTTTAATTAGCGTTGCCTGCAGCAAATCAAATCCTGATAGCAAAATAAGTGAAATCGTCGTTGGTGAGTTCAGCTCTCTGACGGGACCCCAATCTTCATTTGGAAAGTCGGCGCACAATGGTATTAAGTTGGCTATTGAGGAAATCAACGAGTCCGGTGGAGTCAACGGTATCCCTATAAAATTGGTCTCCATCGACACCAAAGGCCTAGCAGAAAACAGCGCTCAAGCGGTGGAAACACTCGCTAAAAAGAATAAAGCCTTAGCCCTAATAGGAGAAGTCGCTAGCCATCGTTCACTGGTAGCGGCCCAAGTGGCTCAACAGATGAGCATCCCCATGATCACCCCCACGGCCACGGCAGTTAGCATCACCAATGTTGGTGATTACATCTTTCGCGCTTGCTACATCGACCCCTTTCAGGCAAAGGTCATGGCAAAATTTGCTCTAGAAAATTTGAAAGTAAAAAAAGCGGCTGTCTTAAGAGATGTAAAGTCTGAATACAGCAAGGGCTTGGCTGAAAACTTTATTGAAGCCTTCGAAAGAGGTGGCGGAAAAGTCGTTGCTGAGGATCAGTTTTCTTCAGGCGATATCGGCTTTACTGATCAAATCAACCATATTCGAGCGAGCAAACCTGATGCGATATACATTCCTGGATATTACTCCGAAGCTGGAAAAATTGCCCGACAATTGCGAAAAATGGGGGTGCAAGCGACACTACTTGGTAGTGACGGATGGGATAGTGAAAAACTTTTTAAGATAGGAACCGTCTCTGTCAACGGCAGCTACTTCACCAATCATTTTAGTGTGCAAAATACTGAAGAAAAGTCGGCTGAATTCGTCAGAAAGTTTCGTGAAAAGTACAAGTCCACACCCGACGGTTTAGCAGCAATGGGATATGACACCGCACTGTTGTTGGCGGCTGCTCTAAAGAAAAGTTCCGCTCTTGATCATAAGTCGATTAAAGAAGCTTTGGCCGCCACGGATAACTTTCTCGGAGTGACAGGGAAGATCCAGTTGGATGAAAACCGAAATGCCATTAAGCCGATTGTCATTGTCAAAGTAGATGGCCCGGTGAATCGGTTCGTTACATCGATGAACCCTTCTGATGTGCCTTCGGCACCTTTAAAAGAGATGACGTCGGCATCGGAAACACCATCATTGCAATAGTCACCTAACAAAATTAATACTTGTCCTCATAGTACTCATTAAACAAATCAATGAGCTATATGGATATAACTTAAAAGCTCGTGCGTTGAGCCTTCTGAAAAACTTCCTGAACTGGTAGAAACTGAGGAGCGACTTTCCTATGGATAACACAACAATCAAGCGCCTCTATTTATATTATGATTTTATAATGTAATGCGATTTGACCAGTTCCTAGAAACTTAATACACTGCATAGACTTTAAATGAGGTGAAAAAAATGAAGTCAATATGTTCGTTATTTATACTGACCCTAGTTTTAATTGCAACTACAAGCGAAGCTATGCCCGCTTTTGCTCGAAAATATAAAGTGAGCTGCGTCACCTGTCATTCCGCTTTTCCCAAACTTAACGCTGGTGGTGAGGCCTTCGTTGCCAACAACTATCGGTTTGATCACTGGAAACAGACGGGAATTGCTGAGATTGCTGATGATGACCTCTGGTTGCCAGAAAAACCTTCACTGGCTTTTCGCATGCAAGGATATATCAAAAGTCGTGAAGATTATCGCAATTACGACAGCACAACTGGTAGTGCAACGGAAGATAATGATATTGATTTACAGTCGCCCTATTTAATCAAAGCCCTTTCCAGTGGTGCCCTCTCCGACAATCTCACATATTATTTTTATGCCATATTTGCTGAAAAAGGTAATAACGGAACTGTTGTTGTTGAAGATGCTTGGTTTCAATACAGCCAACTTTTTGGAGTTGATCTTTCACTTATGCTTGGTCAGTTTCAAGTGTCCGATCTCATGTTTCCCAGAGAGGTTCGTCTGCCTTTTTCTGATTTTATGGCCTATCGTTTAGCAGGAATAACCTATGAACGAGGGGCGATCTTAAGCGGAGGAGTCGCGGGGATAGATTGGGCCATTGGAATCGTCAATGGCAATGGCATTTCTGAAAACTACAATATGACAAGTCCTGGCTTGAAACGACCGGATCATCTTTTTGATCGAGATCGTTTAAAATCTTGGTTCGGCCGCCTGGGTTATGAAATTGGCGGCATTACCAGCGGAGTCTTTGCCTTGAAAGGGAATCAGTACGCAAAGTCTGGTGCAAAGCTGACTGGCTCAACTTCAATTCCCAGTGACGTTGATATTTACGGAGTCGATATCTCTGGCCCAGTGACAAGTAAGTTCGATTTTTATTTTCAATACCTTGCCACAAAGTGGACAGGAATTGACTCTACCAATTCCGCCAATGCTTTTGATTGGACTGGTGGGTTTCTAGGGATCGACTACCTGTGGAACGACAAATGGGTTTTTTCACTTCTACAAAATTATGTTGATGCGGGTGATTTTTCCTCATCCCATACAGTATACCGAGGTCTTGCCGTCAACAGCACATCTTTTACCGTCTCTCATTATGTGGCCCGCAATGCCAAATTGGTTTTTGAAGTGATGGGGGACTGGCTGGAGACAGATCGTACGACTTCCGATCGCACCTATGGCCATCAAGAAAAGGAAAGCTCTGTACTACTGGGTGTCGACGCTGCCTTTTAGCAAGAAGTAATTTAGTACATCCTATTGTCAGCTTTGGTGGTGACAGGACTTGAAGATGTATTACAAATTGGGATTTGTTAAAATGCTCAATGGAAGCGTCTTCAATAAATTTAGATCAAGTATCTAACTTTTAGACAGTCAAAGGCCCTGTATTCTTCATGGCGATAGTATGAAAATTGCACCACCTACTTATAAATAAGCAGGGGGGGCAACATGTTTCAAAATAAGACACTGATACTATTTAGTTTTTTAACGCTTTCATTTACGGTTGCCGTTACTTTTAATAACTGCAGTCCCGCTGAATTTTATATGAATCCTCAAGAGCAGAGTGCTTTAGAGCATAACCCTTTTGATCCACCACCTGGGGAAGTGCCACCCGCTTTCGATCCTAATGACGATGTCGAAGGCGTGAATTCTCAAGTCGATTCCGTAACCCCTCAAAACCCATTTACAGCATCTGATAAAGATCAACTAAAATTTATTAAAAGGTGTCGAATGGAAGACTATGAAAAAGAAAAACAAGAAGCGATAAAGCAAGCTAAAGAAGACCCAAATCAACTGACCATCCCTGTTCGCTATGCCATCTCTACTGGAGATAAAATGGATGAAACCGCACTATTTGCCCATAGGCGATCCATCCTACGGCATAATGATGACGGAAAGACACTTGTCTATATCGGCCCTCACGATCAAATGATCTATCGTACATCTCAGGGTGCCGCTCACTATATCGCAGATCATACTCATGCGAGGACGCAGTATCTATCTGGAGAAAGATGTTTTTTCAGCACCATGACCATTCAACAATTTGTTCAAAAAGAGATCAGACTCAATGGAAACTATAACCACAATTGGGCCATCCTACACTACGGAAACAACTATACCGGAGAACAGGCAAAAGACCGACACTTAAGCCCTCGTCTATTTGCACAGATTAAAAACCTTCAAACGCCTCAAGTTATACCCTTATATGTCGCAGACATTCGCGATAAAATTCTTCCTGACTCTACGGATAGCAGAAGACTTCTTTCCGAAGAATTTGCCAGTTCGGCGTCGCGAAGAAAAGAGTACGAAGTCGCCTTGAAAAAACTCTTTCATTTAGATCACCTTTTTGAAAGACGATTGCAGTTTTTAAGTGAACTCAGCTTTGACCGTAAGGTGAAAGGAGATTCCGGACAGACTTATCAAATTGATGGCTATGATGGCGTTCCACAACTTATTGATAATATCATATTTGGAAACAAAGGAACCGTTTTGGGGATTCAATACACACCCATTGCCCTTGACTTAGGTCAAAAAAGCATTCGTACATCCAGCGTCAATTGGGGAAGCTTTTTTAACTTGGCCAACCTAAAAATGATAGATCCCGCCGTCTCTCCTAGAAAGATTTCTCATATGACGGCATGGATTGGTGGATACCTTCAAAACAAAGGCAAAGTGAATTCTCCTTTCTGGCAACGCGAAGCTGAGGATGGCTTACTAGTTAGAATTAAAGATGGACAATCTGGGAAAGACGTTCTTTCCGCAGAGCAGCTATTTGGGCAAAGTTTAGAAATTGATGGCAAAGTCTATGAAAATGGCTTCTTAGCTCTACAAGCTTTGTCTGGAAAGGACTGTAAGTCTCATGAAATTAAAGATCGTTACCTAGGTCCATGGGATAAAGCTTACCATGAGGAACTTCGCATTTGGATAGATAAGAACCGAAATGGAGTTGTAGATGAACAGTTAGATGAACTCGGAACTTTGGAATCTCACAAAATTGCGGCTTTAGGAGCTTGCAATATCGTTCATAGGGAATCAGAAGATCAATTTGGAAACCGTACACACCTTCGATCTGCATTCCTCTTGGCCCCCGACTTAAGTGATATTTCCCAATCAGAAGAAGACATCCTTCACCGAATTAAAGAAGGTGAGACTCTTGATGGTCAAGTTGCTGAGTTTCGAGTTATGATCGATATACTCTTTCAAACTCACCCAATTAATATCCTTCAGGATCTTCCTCTGGAAAAAATAGCGTTACCTGAAGAAGTATTGGAGTCTGGAACAACAGAAAACGATCCATCAAATTTAGCATCAACTCCCATCGCTATTAACTAGAATTAGATGATCGACCAGATTCATTAGAAACTATCGATCCGTACCACTGAAAGTGTCATAATATAGTTCTCAAGGAAGAGGATATTATGACGGATCATCTTAAAAATTTTCTACTGCTTTTCTATTTTATTCTTTTTAGCACAGTTGCAAGCGGCAATGTCATTGGCAGTGACGCACAAAATTTCAATCCAACAACAAGCGGCCTGGATTTCGTGACGGTTCAGTCTTCTGAAACTCTAGAACCGGGAATCATTAACGTGGGTTTATTTGTGAACTACGCCATAAACACCCTGCCCTACTTTCCAGCCTCAGGGGCAACGGTGTCGCAATCTAGAAGTGATTTCAATGATAGCTTCACCTCGGGTGACTTTAACTTGGGCGTTGGTTTACTAAAAAATCTTGATGCTGGAATTAGCTTTCCCGTTCTATTATCCCAAGATGTCGACAATACAAATGGAGTTGGTCTTTATAAAGAAGGACTGACGGAAATTAGAGTGAATACAAAATATCGCCTATTTGGAGACCAAAATCATGGGCTTGCTCTCGTCGGAACCGTCAACCAAAACCAAATTAAAAACAATCCTTTTTCTGGTGCCGATCCCGGATTGACCAAAAACTTAGAACTTGCAGCCGATACAACGATTGGCAAATGGGCCCTTGGAGGAAATGTTGGATATCGATGGCGGGATTCTGGAGCTCCTATTGCTGGAGTCAATATTGATCCCATGCCCGATCAATGGATCGCATCTCTGGCCTCAAGTTATTATCTTGAAAAAATGGACCTAAAATTACTTATAGAGCTTTACACGAGTTTTTCTTCTGGAAGTACTGGGACCAACCAGTCGGATCGAGACTACTCTTCAGCAGAACTCTTGGTTGGAATCAAACAAGACCTCCGCACAGACATCGCCTGGCATATTGGAACGGGAACGGAAGTGATTCATGGCGCCTCATCTCCTGACTGGCGAGTTTATGCCGGTTTAAACTGGACCATCGGTCCCGTATGGAAGCAAGAAAAGACACCTCTTCCTCTACCAATCCAGCCCGAACAAAAAGTCGCGATAGAGGGACTTAATTTTGACTCTGGTACAGCGACAGTAAGTAAAGACTCAAAAACAACTTTAGAAATTTTCAAAGAATCGATCACCAAGCTTCTTGTGAGCCACCAGATTACTAAAGTGACCATAGAAGGACACACAGACTCCGTCGGTAGAGATGAAGTCAATATGGAACTGAGTCAGTATCGCGCCAATACAATAAGAGACTATCTGGTGAAAAACACCTCGCTCACCGAATCTCAGGTCGAAGCCATAGGCTACGGCGAAACAAAACCCATAGCCGACAATGGAAACTATCAGGGACGGGCAAAAAATCGTCGAGTGGAGATCTCTATTATTTATAACGACTAGGGTCTATTGACCCGCGTCTCCAACATTCCAATACTTTCTTTGCAACAATCCCTGCTCGACAAACATTGTTTTGCCCGAGGTGTAATCAGCACCAATTGTCTCGGCGTATTCCAGTCCTGGAGAATCTAAAGTGTAATTTAGATCAATAACACTTTCCACTAGCCAGTGCTGCGGTGGCCACTGACAGGATGCCTGTCGGGACCTACCAACAGCCCAAATAATTACTTTTGGAGACTGATCACTTTCTGGTCCATCGATCTGCTGGCCTGTTCTTGCTGAAAAGAAACGAGCCATTGGAA
>JAGRAG010000207.1 GCA_020435025.1 Bdellovibrionales bacterium
ACGACTGTGAACCCGATCTTTCAAAATGGGTGGAAGCCGGTATTTGTAGACGTAGATATTAAAACTCTCAACGCGGTAACGGATAAAATTAAAGAGGCGAAAACGGACAGAACCCGAGCGGTGGTGTTGGCTCACACGCTAGGAAACCCTTATCGTTCGGATGAGCTGGCGAAATGGTGTGAAGAAGAAAATTTAATGCTTGTTGAAGACTGTTGTGATGCTTTAGGGGCAAAGGTCAACGGACAGCCTGTGGGGTCTTATGGGCAGTATGCGACAACCAGCTTTTATCCGGCTCATCACATTACAATGGGTGAAGGAGGAGCGGTTCTTTCGGCCAATGCGACCTTAAAAAAAGTTGCGGAGAGTTTAAGAGACTGGGGCCGAGACTGTTGGTGTGAGCCAGGGAAAGATAATACATGTAAAAAACGTTTTTGTTGGAAACTAGGTGATCTTCCAGAAGGTTATGATCATAAATACGTCTACTCTCGGATTGGCTACAACCTTAAAGTGACGGATATGCAGGCGGCAGTTGGTGTTTCTCAGTTAAAAAAATTAGAGAAATTTGTAGCCAAGCGAAGAGAGAACTATTCTTATTTAACAAAAGGAATTGGTTCATCGAAGTTCCTTTCAGAGTTCATTCAGCCCGTAGTGGCCACTGAAAACACAGAACCAAGCTGGTTTGGATTACCGCTGGTGCTTTCAGAAAAATTGAATCGAGAAAAATTGGTTTCTGATTTAGAGCAGAAAAAAATAGGAACTCGATTGGTGTTTGCTGGAAATCTGACAAAACAGCCAGCATACAAAAATGCGGATTATAGTGTCGTTGGTGAATTGACGAATACAGATCGAGTGATGAATCATGCTTTTTGGATTGGTGTTCACCCGGCCATTGATCCTCAGCGGATGGACTACATGCTGGAAAGCTTAGAGAGTTCGATCGCTGAACAGCTGAAATAATTGAGGCATCAATGATTCTGGTTACGGGAGCAGATGGGCAGCTGGGAGCGGAGTTTATTAACACGTCGCTGAGAGATCAAATTGTTGCCACCACTAAGAACGAATTAGACATATCATCGAAACAAGACATCGAGGCGTTTTGTCTAAGTAACTCTATTAAAGTCATTATAAATTGTGCTGCTTATACGCAGGTCGATTTGGCAGAAGATCAGAAGGAAGAGGCTATTTTAGTAAATCAGGTAGCTGTTAAGAACTTAGTCGAAGTCTGTAAAGAGCAGTCCATTTTTTTGATCCACTTTAGCACGGACTATGTTTTTGATGGATCAAAAAATGTACCTTATATAGAAAGCGACCTAGAATCGCCAACCTCTGTCTATGGAAAGAGCAAGTTGCAAGGGGAAGTGGAAGTTAAAAGCTCTGGTATAGACGCTGCTGTATTTCGTTTGTCGTGGGTGTATTCCAATAGAGGCAAGAATTTTTTGCTAACAATGCTTCGCCTCGGGGAACAACAAGAAACATTATCAGTTGTGTTTGACCAAGTGGGGACTCCTACCTACACAAAAGATGTAGCAGAGATAGTATCGAAACATTTAGATCAGATTCGCTCCATTAAAGGTGTAGAAGTGTTTCATTTATCCAACGAAGGTGTCTGCAGTTGGTACGATTTTGCCCAAGCCATATTTATAGAATCAGGCCTCAAAACTCTTGTGAAGCCAATAAGGTCGTCAGAGTTTCCTTCACGAGTTCAGCGGCCGCACTATTCGGTGTTAGATAAATCAAAAATAAAAGCTTTTTTAAATATTCAGATTCCCCACTGGCGGGAGAGTTTGATTCAGTGTTTAAAAGAGCGTTCATTATAAACAGCTCGATTTTTATTAGTGAGAAATATAATTGATTAATAACTTGGCTAAAAATTCAATTTATTCACTCTTAGGCCAAGTCTTTCCCAGTTTGGTTGGATTTTTGTGTCTTCCGATAATGATTCACCAGATGGGTATGGATCAGTTTGGTCTGCTGAGTGTTGTCTGGGCGATCATAGGCTATGTGGTGGTGCTAGAGTTTGGGTTGGGTAGAGTGGCCACAAAAGTGATGGCGGAAGGTCGATTAAAAAAAGAGTTTTCTCGCGAAATCACAAGTTCCATTATTATACTAACTTTCTTAAACATCATCGGCGGCTCATTGTTGTTTTATTTTTCCGATCCGTTAGTAAAAACATTTTTTGAAATTCCAAAGGAACTTCAGCCTACAGCTATAAACTCCATTCAAACGATTGGAGTCTTTTCTTTTGCAATCAATTTTAGCGCCTTTTTCAGGGGAGTTTTAGAGGGTGTCAATCAATTTGCTAAAGTTAACTTTATTCATGTCTTGATTGGTTCCAGTAACTTTATTATTCCGGTCGTTGTTTGGAGTTATTCTCCAAATATCGAGTCGGTTGTTTTCTGGCTGATGGTAGCAAGATCCATTGGGGCGATCGCCTT
>JAGRAG010000208.1:0-1924 GCA_020435025.1 Bdellovibrionales bacterium
TGAAGTGGGCTAAAGGATGAATTGTGAATACCTTGCGAAGAAATAACGCAGTAGGGACGGGAATAAGTGTCAGGCACCTTTTAGCGTACGGAGATCGGTTGTATGATACGAGAGTTAAGAATTTCTTCAATATTGGGATAGACGTCTGTATGAGTGCAAAGCGTACTGCGATCAATGATCTTTCCTGAGGCGTCGTCTAAGACATCGCCACTGACCCAAACAAAGAGTTTTCCTTCAAGTAGATGCTTGTTAGCAAGATCTTTTAAAATACGATGATAGGCCTTTTGTTTGATTGTTACGCTACGAGATCTTCTGGGGAAACTTTGTGGAAGCTCAAATGTGGCTGCGGCTTCAAAGCCGATTTCATTGTTATAAAGATCCATTAAGTTTCGAATCTCAAGTTCTCGATCAACATGTGGCCAAGCTTCATGAGCCAGTAGTAAATGACGTGCTTCCGTTTCTCCGTAATGACGGGCTAATAAGAAAGCCATGAAAAAATGGCGGAGGGCATCGACTTCATTGTCTTGAGTTTTGATTTTAAGATCAGGCATCTCGTTAGATCCGAAGCACATTTGCGAAGTGAGCTCTAGAGATAATTTTTTATATCTGCGGATAGTGTTGGGATTCATATTGTAATGAGCGATCACTTGAGCTTCGGAAACTTTCACATCTTCATCGCTCAGCCACTCTGACAAAATGAGTAAGGCATTGGTTTTTGAAAACCCCTTAGGAGCTCTTTTGGAGTGAAACGCTGGAATAGCCATCACTCGCCCTTTATACATAAAGAGTCTTTCCGGAGAATGAGTCGTGCTTTTTTCTTTTCCCAAAACCGTGGAAAAACAAAAAAGAACGGTCAGAATTGAAACGATCTTTTTCATCAGTTCACCAAATAAAACAAGGGACGGGACGACGCCCCTTGTTTACCAAAGCTTACTTAGGCGATTACGAAGGATCGCTAGGGCTAGTGGAAGGGTTGACGATGATCACAGCAGGGGCAGAGTACTCGGGCTCTTCACAGCGCCATGGCTTAGCCGTTCCTACTTTTTTTCCGTTAGAGTATTCACGACACTCTTTTTTCTCAGGAGAAGAACAAGCAAATCCTGTGTAGTCATTAGCCATATCGTTTCGGTAACGACGACAATTTACTTGGGGCTCACACTTGTAGTCAGGGGCCGTTCCGATTCTTTTACCATTTTGGTATTCACGGCATTCTTTCTTCTCAGGAGAAGAGCAAGCATAACCAGTGAAGTTGTTTGGTTTATCTTGTCGATAGCCATCACATTGGTTGGCTTGAGAAGTCAGTTGAATTCCCAAAGTAGAAATGGCGAACACAACGAGTAGTAAAAATTTTTTCATAAAAAATCTCCTTTTAATAAATGGATTGGGGGGTGCTCTTAATTAGTTTTATGTCGCATACTAGTGCATAAAGGGAGCGAAAATCTAAAATTTCTCTTATCTTTAAAATCTTTTTACGCAAACTACCAAGTTTCGCTAATACGCTATAACTAATTTAAATAGCATATGAATTTATAGCAACTTGAGTGAAGTAATTTCACTACTTCTATGCGATTAAGAATGAGAACCCACTCCTCGGACACAGCGTAAAGTAGGAGGAAGTGTGGAAGGGTCAGTAAGGTTTTGAATCGAATCGGGTCGTTTTTTTAGGATCAGGTTGTGGAGTCTTAAGGCTTCTTTTTGAAGAGAATCTTGCGCTTCTAATAAGTCGATACGACTTCGCAACATGGATATTCTGGAGCTTTGGTTGGTAATGCCTGGAACACGAGAGAGGTGATAGGCAAGGGCCTCAATTTCGACACTGGTGAGATCAAAAGAAATTTTGACTAAATAATCTCTCATAAAATTGCTAATTTTATATTCTTTAAGGACTTCATCGATAAAAGGTGCAAGTTCTTCGACAACGGGG
>JAGRAG010000208.1:1929-2469 GCA_020435025.1 Bdellovibrionales bacterium
TCTGCAATCGTTTTTTTACATAGTCAGTGTCGGGCTCAGGTTTTGTAAAATCGATTTTAGGCTTTTCTGGTGGTTCTACAATATTTTTTGCCCGATCATAGGTTAAAATCATCAGAAGCTTTTGTTGGTGAACGAGGAGTTCATGAATAACTTGTAAAGACCTTTCTAAGAGATCTCTAGAGACAGTTTGACCTTTAAAAGTAAGAGCCTGTGTTTCAGCATTTTCAGATGGCTTGAGGGCATCGTGTGTGGCTTTTTCGACTTCTTTTAAGGCATCAATATTGGCTAAAACGGCCGCCGCTCGTGGGGCTTTCGCATAGTCGTTAAAGACGGCCTGCTGAGCTTCATTCATCATCGGAAACAGATCCATAGCACGAGCACTTCCTAAAAATAAGAAGCAGCAAAATACCAGAATCAGAGACCGCCCGTACATGACCATGATTTGTCCTAAGTAAATGAAAATCCACTTAAATTTAAACCGTTGTTCCCCTGGTAATAGCAAGATGTATTCCAATCAAGGACGAATAAAACAGGCGATAG
>JAGRAG010000208.1:2515-3279 GCA_020435025.1 Bdellovibrionales bacterium
TCCAGTCCCTACTGCGTTATTTCTTTGATGTCTTTCCTTTGAAACCCTAAACCAACTTTATGCCATGGCCTAAGATTAACGGCTGAATAATATTCATACGTGTAGTCTGAAAGGTGCCCTTTGGCCCTGCTGTCCAAGATTTCGGACAGATCCGATTTCTGAACATCTCCTAAGCTCCTAAATTTACAGATGTTTATGGACCTTGCTTGAATTCTCCAAACAATAAATCTTGGCACCCTCATTGCTTACCTTTTCCTGAAAAACACGAAAAGGAAATTTGACACCGTGGCAACAATGAACTTTTTCAAATTAGCTATTTCTAAATGGATAAGCTTAGATCGGTATTTGCCAATACAGATCGATATTACAAATTTCTGCAACTTAAATTGTAGTCACTGTTACCACTCTCACCATAATAATTCTGGTGTACTTTCGCTAGCAGATTGGAAACATGTCATCACACAGTATTACGACTTAGCTAATGAACTTAGACTAAAACCAGATATATTGTTCTGTGGTGGGGAGCCGCTTACAAGTCCGAATTTGTTGCCACTAGTAGAGTACGCCAAAACATTTAATAGAAATACTCGGTTTACGGTGCTTACTAATGGAACCATACCAAAGGTTCTAACGCAAATCTGTCAGACCAGAGATACCGTCCTAAGGTTTCAAGTTAGTATTGATGGCCCTAATAGAATATCTCACGATAAAATTAGAGGTGAAGGTTCGTTTGCAAAGTCCTTAGAAGGTATAAAATTGATAAA
>JAGRAG010000208.1:3287-3947 GCA_020435025.1 Bdellovibrionales bacterium
AATGCTGGTTTTGAAGTGAACATTCTTACCGTTCTCTCAAAAGCATCTGCAGATTCAATTGAGCAGTTTTTTCAGTTAGCAAAAGACTTAGGTGTTGATTCAATGTCTTTCACCCGTTTGGTTCCTACAGGAAACGCGGAAAGACAAACCTCAAATGACACACAAACACTTTTGGGCAATGACTTGAAACGCGCTTTTCAAAGAATATTAATTGCATCCTCTGAATATTCTATTCCCACTAATACAAATGCACCTTTGTGGACTATCTTTGATCAAGCATTAGGTGGTATTCCATTTAATTTTGCTGATGGTATTGTTATTGATTATCAAGGGAACCTCATGGCCACGAGTCGTTCTCGCTATAAAATTGGCAGTGTTAAATCTAACTCTTTACGAAATCTGTTTTTAAAAAATTCTCTTTTAAACGACATAAGAAGTGGAAATATACATGGCTGCAAATCATGCACTAAATTTAATAAGTGTGGTGGCGATCGTAATATTGCTTGGGCAATGACTGGTGACTTTCTCGAAAAAGACCCGGGCTGCTGGATTGATTTAGAAGTAAAAAAAATTGAAAAAAGGAGACATATAGTATGACAAAATTAATTTTATCGCTGCTTGCGATTTTACCCTTTAGTGGAATCTCATTTTTAGCTTCGG
>JAGRAG010000208.1:3958-12649 GCA_020435025.1 Bdellovibrionales bacterium
ACAAGAAATCTCAGGTAGCAAAATTGAAAGCGCCAAACAAGCTCTTAACCCCAAAAACAAAAAAGTAACTACTTTTAGTGAAATTAAAAATGAATTAAGAAAAAGCAACGGGTCACTGACGGAAAGGGAACTCGACAACCTCTTTAATGAGCATTTAAATTTACTTAAGAAAAATGATAAAATTGTAATCAGTGATCGCGGTGGCTCTGGCTCCGTAAGTTTTCATTAAATCTTAAATGAGAAAAGTTTATTTTGTTATGGGATTATGTAGTTTAGTTGTTGGGGGTCTAGTTATGTTTGGTGGAATGAGTGAAAAACCTCGGTCTATAAAAGTAGGATATGGCCAACCGTGGAAGTCTATCCATCCCGGATTGCAGCACACTGCCGTTGCCGACTTTGTATTAAGCAATCAATTTGAGGCCCTTGTTGGGTATGACCAAAACAACAACATAGTTCCACTCGGCGCTAAGTCTTGGAGGGTCAACGACGACATGACGGTGTATACTTTTAAAATAGACACTGATCGAAAGTTCTCAGACGGATCTAGTTTAACTTCTCACGACTACAAAAGATCTTGGGAGGAAGCTCTTTCTTTAGATCCTAAATCGGCAAATAGTAGCCTTGCAGATGTACTTCATATGTTAGAAGGTGCAGACAGGTTTCACAATCTCGGTTATATCTCGGGCATAGAAACGCCCGATTCATCTACTTTAATTCTTAGGTTTAAGGAAACCTATCGAACCGCTTTAGATTACCTTCATGGGAATAGATTGGCGGCCTACAAAAAGGTTGGAGATAGATACATAGGTACAGGTGCATATTCGCTTCGAGAGCTCGGAACAGATAATCTTGTCGCTCAAAAGAATCCTTATTCAAATTTAAGTTCTAAAGGTAGCGAACTTGAGATGATTGTAATTGATCCAACTACGTTAAAGAAAAGCATTGAAAGCGGGATCATCGATATCTATGCTTTTGAGGCAGGATCTAGAGTTGCCCAAGAAAATTTAACTGGCCCAAATACTAAGGTTCTCGTCGGACAAGATGCAATCAACGAAGCCCTATATTTAAATTCTTTACCTGGTCGGTTATTTTCAGACAAGAGGCTCCGAAAAGCTTTATTATATCTGATTCATCAGGCACCCAGTGGTGCAAATAAATTGGTTAGAAACCCAAAGTATTTTTCTTCGGATCCCCAAGCCCTACTACCGCTTCAAGCAGGACGCCTATCTGACCAGGAAGCTAATAAACTAGTTCAAGACGGCGAAAGGTATGTCCCCATTTTAATTGAAGAAAGTAAAAAGAAACCTCTTATTGTTTATGTTGGTAAAGGTGAAACCTGGGTTCTGGACCACCTAGAAAACTTTGGCTTAGTAATTGACAGAAATTTATCAAAAGAAGCAGACCCTAGTGAAAGAATCTCGAACTACTACAAGGAACATAGAAGCGATATACTCTTAGCTGGGTACAGTATTTCTGGAGCTGATCCCGATAGTGTCTATCATGTAATGGGGAAACATGGCGCCATCACAAGCCCCATGATACAAAGCCGAGTCATTGCTGAAATACTTGAAGATGGTCGTCAAATAGTAGATTCAAACAGAGTAAACACACAATATGAGAAATTTTCTAGAGCTTTTCTGGAAGAGGTACCACTAGTGCATCTTGGATTCAGCAAAGCAATCACAGTATATAACAGCAAGAGAGTTGGCATTGACTCAGCAGTCATACGACGCAACAACGGTCACCTTTATCCTTTTTATTCTAAGTCACCATGATCACTATAAATCAATGGTTTAGATCTAAAGCTATCGTGCCGCTAGTGCTTTTAACTACAACCGTTATCATTGCGTGGATTTCTCTTTTGTTAAGACAATATTATGATCTTAGAAAGTACCAAACAGATCAGGTTCAACAACACGCTAACCTCATGCAAATACCGGTAACTCGAAAAGATCGAGTGATACTTGAAACATTAGTGGGCTCGGTATTTTTGAATACTAACTCTAGGAGTGTGGCCATTTGTCATAACAACAAAAGCTTGATTTCTCTAGGATGGCGAAGTGGATTTTGTAAAAATAGCGTTGACTCAGTTTTCCAAAGAGTCCTTTCCTCGAATATTGGTGGGTTAGAAGGATATCGACTTGTAGCTAGCACTCCTATATTTCCAAATGGTTCATTCTGGCTTGCTCTCGTGATGGGGGGAATCCTGGTAGGAGCAAGCCTGATTATAGTCTACCGATTACAAAGTTCTATACGCGAATGTATTTTGGTACCTCTTAATGGCGAACAAACTTTTGAAGTCATTCAGATTAAAGAGGTCGATGATCTGTTGCGGAAACAAGAACTTGCAAAACAAGCAGAAGTGCATAAAGCGACATTCAAAGTTGCCAAACAAGTTGCGCATGATATCCGCTCACCACTTTCTTGTTTAGATGCGATATCAAAACGATCAGATGGATTAAACTTCGAAGAAAAAGACTTAATAAATAGATCGATAACTAGAATTAGTGAAATCGCCGAAGATTTGCTTCTTAGGGACCGCCCACAAAAAAGTATCCCTCCAACTCTTAATAATGAGATGGTTTTAAATAGAAATATCCCTATAAGTGAACCTGTACACATTCCTATAGTTATTTCTGAAATTCTTTCAGAGTCTCTTGAAAGCAAAAGAGTCGAATGTTCTACATTAGAAAATATCAAGTTCAGCAAGATGATTGAACCTGAAGCCATGGATACGCTTTTGGCACTCGATCCTAATGGTCTTAAAAGAGTTCTATCTAACCTTTTTAATAACGCCGTGGAATCTATTAAACCAAATTGCCGTGGATTGATTTCCGCATCTTTGAGTAAGGAAAATGAGAATCTAATTCTTGAAATCAGAGATACCGGAGCAGGCATAAGCCCAAGTGATTTAAAAAAGATCATCGAGAAAGGGATTTCAATTGGTAAAGCCAATGGAAACGGTTTAGGAATTACATCAGCACAGTCTTTTATGAAAGGGCTGAATGGCAAATTCGATATATACTCTAAAGAGGGATTTGGAACTACTGTTCGCCTAACTTTTTAAATATCTCATCCTACCGGTAATCAATTATAAGGCAAAGGGCGTATTTTTTATCGTATATCGATATTTATACAGTGAATATGAACACCATTTGTATAAGGCGAGCCTATACCGTAAGCTTATACTGGCTCTATCGAACTATTTGTGAATTAGGACTTTGACATCAAAGAAAAGGCATCGAAGAAATAACGCAGTAGGGACTGGAATAAGTGTCAGGCACCTTTTATTGAAGCAATTAAAAAAAGTTTCATGAGGTCCCCCGTATTTTTATTATTCGAAAGTAGGCATGTTTTCTGATCGGATGATAAGGTTGGTGTCTACAAGTTCGTGTTCCCCGGCATCAGTGATCATGTCCATAATTTGTTCTTTCTTGAGAGTATAGTTAGCAACTCCTTCCGGCCAAGTAAAGTCTCGCATTGGATATTTTGCAGCATAGCCCTTCATAAATTGGCTCCAAATAGGTACAGCTCCTGAAGAGCCGGTGAGCCCATGGCTTAAATTTTGATCGTATCCGACCCAAACGAGAGTGAGGACATCAGGAGTAAAGCCCACAAACCAGGCATCTTTCATGTCACTGGTGGTTCCGGTTTTTCCAGCGGTGGGATGGTGAAAACCTCGCCAAGAGGTAAGGCTTCGAGCTGTTCCTGTTAAGACGGTCTGTTTCATCATACCGATCAACACAGCGGCCGTCGTCGGCGCAACCACTTGTTCCCGCTTTAGATCCGGTTCAAAGATCACTTGTCCATTAAGATCTTCAACTTGATTGATGAAGCGATTGTCTTGCATCACTCCCATTCGAGCTAACGTACTATACGCTCGCGTCAGTTCCCACGGGAAAAGTTCGAATGCTCCGAGAGTTAAAGAGGGTAAAGGTGAAATGGGGGATTCAATTCCCATCCTTCGAGCAACATCGATGATCGAAGTGAGCCCAATAGATGTACCTAATCGTGCGGTAGGTACATTTAGCGAATTCTTTAAGGCATAAAACAGAGGAACTAGACCTTGAAATTTTTTATCGTAATTTTGTGGGGTCCAACTTTGTCCCTCGTATTTGTACGTAAAGGGAGAATCGGAGATGGCTGAAAGCGGTGTGTATCGGCGTCCGTCTTCATCAGAAGTTTCTAACGCGGCCATATAAACAAAAGGCTTCATCAAGGAACCGACTTGCCGGTGGCTGTTCATGGCTCTGTTGTATTGGGTTTGGCTGTACTTTCTGCCGCCAACAAGAGCAATAACCTCACCAGATTCGACATTGATACTGATGATTAGAGCTTCAAGAGGATGTCCTGCCAGTTTTCTTTTTTGAATCAGAGGCGAGTTTTTCTCAAGTAGTTTTAAGTTGTCACGAATGGCATTTTTAGCCGTCTCTTGTGCTTCTTCTCTGAGGGTTGTAAAAACACGCAGACCCTTTTCTTGATCGATGTTTAAGGCGGTAAGTTTTGTTAACACAGCCTGCACAAAATAAGGAGCCGGTTCCGTCAGTACTTTCGGAGGACGTTGAGGAAGAGGATCTTTCGTGGCTTGCCCGATCAACAACTCATCCATCATTTGGTATTCTTGCATTTTGTTAAGGACCCGATTTCTGCGAGCTAGGGCTCTTTCGGGATGGGCAAAAGGATTATATCGTCCAGGGCTATTGACAATGGCTGCGAGCAAAGCGCATTCGCTAACATTTAACTGAGAAATGGGTTTTGCAAAGTAATGATCCGCAGCTGCTCCATAGCCTCGGACCTGAAAGGGACCATTTTGCCCCATGTAAATGACATTAAGATAGTGCTCAAGGATTTCATCTTTGGATAATTTATACTCTAATAAAATGGCCATTAGAATTTCTGTCACTTTTCTTTTTAACGTTCTTTCTGGAGTGAGAAAGTAGTTCTTAACAAGTTGCTGGGTGATGGTGCTTCCGCCTTGAGCAATTCCTCCACGAAAGATATTACGAATCAGCGCACGAAACATTCCGACGAAACTGATGCCCTGATGATCTAGAAAGCGATTGTCTTCGATGGCGGTGATTCCCTGTAGGCAGGCTAACGGAAACTCCGAAAGCGGCAGAACCTTTCGCAACATTGGTTTGTTGTCATAAAATTGAGCAAACAGATGAGGTGCCAGGCGAATGGCCTTTACCCTTTTAAGGGGCTCACCTGTAAAAAGACCATACAATAAGTTGTCTTGGTCTATGACAAACAAGTGAAGCTGGCTCTCTCTTTGCGGTCCAAACTTTCGGCGAAATGTTTTTAAGGCAATGCACCGGAATGTTTGTTCGGTCGGTAAGTCCTCATCTATGTGATCCTGACAGAGTTCATGAGGCCACAAAGAAAAGTCCCCTTCTAACAAACGTAGGTGAGAAGGGCGCGACCGATACTGATGGTGCTCTAAGTAGCTTAAAAAGTCTTTGGTATCTAAGAGCTGGCCTTCTATATAAGGATCGGCCATCGAATAAATCTCTAGTGGAGGAAGAAACCAGCCGTTTTTGGTCCTTTCATCAATTTGTGAAGAGAGTCGATACATACCAATCGCTATGGTGATGCAAAGTAGCAATAAAAGAAGGGCAAAAACGGCTAGGATTCTCTTTAATTTTTGTAAAGTCATGGTTCTTGACTTTAAGGCGCAGTAGCCGTTTAGTCAAAGCTATGAAACTAACTGAAAAACAAATTGATCGACTTGTAAGTTTAATTTTTCGTTCTCTCAAAGAACAAAATTTAATGGAATTTAAAGCAAAAGAAACGGACGTTTTCGCGCGTGGCTGTCAATTCGTATCGAAAGAGTACGCTAAAGAGAAAGCCTTAGAAGAAAAAGCCGAAAAGATGATGGATGATCTGGAGCGCCAAAACCCAGGATCCTTTCAGCGTTATAAAATGTTTCCGATGTTAAAGACAAGATTGGCAAAAGAGCAGAAGTTGGTTCTTGAGGACAGAATCAGCCATTTCGTTTCTTTGATTGTCGATGGCCTTTGGAAAGACGATGTTGTGGATTATACGGATGAAGATAAAGCCATGCGTGTCGCTAAACGCGCGGGAGTTGATTTTGAAAAAGAAATCAATGATATAGATACAAAAGCTCGCGAAAAGGTGGCCTCTTTAAAGCGAAATGTTTTAGAGGGAACGCCTGAGTGGGATGTCATGTACAAAAAGTATTATGAAGAGGAGTTACAAAAACGTGGCAACTAAAAAGAAAACCAAAAAAAAAGCAGCCAAGAAGTCAGCTTCTAAAAAAGGAGCTGCTAAAAAGAGTGTAGAACAAGCAGTAAAAAAGGCAGCAAAAAAAGCATTGTCTAAGAAGAGCTCCAAGAAAAAGGCTGCAAAAAAGAAAGTCATCAAAAAATCGACTAAAAAAGCAGGGAAGAAAAAAACCGCAAAAAAGCCAAAAGGTGTTTCAAAAAACACGTCCTCTAAGAAAAAAACGAAGGCGAAAGTAACGAAAAAGAAAGCAACTTCGAAAAAATCTACAAAGAAAGTTGCGACAAAAAAGAAAGCGGCTTCGAAAAAGAAAATCGCTTCGAAAGCGCGTCCAAAAGCCAAGGCGAGGAAGTCAGGAGCAGCAAAACCGGGATTGAAATCTAAAACTGCAAAGACCAAATCGAAGGTGGTGGCTGCAAAAACAACGAGGGTCTCGAAAAATTCGATCCCGTGGGATCAATTTATGACGCCCCTAGATGATCGTATTGTTATTCAGCGTGAAATTGAGAGCGGCAAAACGGCAGGTGGACTTTTTATTCCGAACTCCGCTTTAGAGCAGCGGCCAGAAGGACGTGTGGTTCTTGTTGGGCGAGGACACAAAGATAAAAAAGGCCGTCTTCTTCCTTTAGATGTTCAAGTCGGAGACTTTGTGATCACTCACAGCTATGCCGGTACAGAGGCGGAGTTAAATGGAACTTCCGTTCTTATTGTTCGTGAGTCAGATATTTTGGGAGTTGTTTCTAAATAAGCAGGAACTTTTGTAGAATTAGGGTGTTGCATCACGTCAACGCCCTTTTTTTTGTTCTTTATAAAGTGTTTAAATTCTTTCTAAGGCTGAGATATAAAGAAAGGCCAGAAGTATTTAGAGATTATTCTAAAACTCGATAAAAAGGGAATTGTTTTAAAGACCGTTGAGGCTCATGGGACAAAACTGTGAATTTTTCGAGTTTGGGAAAAAGTTTAAGTCTAAAAGCCGCGTAACTTTTGTCCAAGGAGATGTGATGCGCAAGCAGTTGATGTCAAAGTGTTTAGTGGGTGCCGGGATCTTATTTGGGGCCTTGATTTCGCAGGCGGGAATGATTGATTGGAGTGGAACCTATCGATTCGAAGCCAATATGATCAATAACTCTGAGTTAAGTAGTGAAGACTACAATAAAGACTATGGCCTCCACCACCTTGTACTCAAGGGAATGATCAACGCCGGTGATGGTTTAAAAATTCATTCCCGTTTTGATCTGTTTAATAACTCGGCCTATCCGAACTCACAGCTCGGCGCCGTTTGGGGAGATGGAGTGGGATCGGCCTCAAATAATGCCAATGACTCTAATGTGATTTCTCAGAATATGAAAGCAGAAATGATCGCCATCAATAATTTGTATTTAACGGTGGAACAAGAACACGGTGCTTTGTTAGTGGGTCGTGTGCCCATGCATTTTGGTTTAGGTATTAACTTAAACGCAGGTAATGGTGAGTTTGACCATTGGTTTGATAATGCCGACACCGTGGCTTACAAAATTGTGATGGGAAATATGTACATCATGCCTATGTATTCCAAGTTCTCTGAAGGTAGCCTGGAGCTGACTCGAGATGATGTTACAGAAACAGCAGTTCAATTTCAGTATGAAAATCCAGAAAGCGAACTAGAATTTGGGGCCATGTATTCAACTAGAAGCTCCACAGAGTCGACGGGTAATGATGCTCCCACGGGAACTCCGATTTGGGGAGCGGGTTCCGCCAAGTCAGGCGTGTATACGGCCCAAACAATTGGAGTCTACGCAGTCAAAGATTTACCGAAATACCGAGTGGGATTTGAGTTTGCGGTCAACGAAGGGAAAACAGGTTTTCTTAGAGGTGGGCAAGAGGTCAGTTTAAAGGGAACAGGTGTTGCGTTTGAATTTGACTGGAAACCAGAAGCCGGTCTTTTTCAGTATGGAATCAAAGCGGGATATGCTTCTGGAGATGATCCCGACACAACGGAATTTGAAGGTTTCTTTTTTGATCGCAACTATGACGTTGCGTTCTTGCTTTTTAATCACCAGTTGGGACAAGATAACTTTTTTCGAACGGACTATTGGGGAGGTGGAGGTTCTGCTGCCAATACGAAACCTGATGTAGAAACAATTAGTAACGTTACTTACTTTTCCCCATATATCTCTTATAAATGGAGTGAAAAATGGAACCTTGGGGCGCGGGTAACAGGAGGTTATCTTAACTCAAATCCGATTTCAGGTAAAGATGTGGAAAAGTCTTTGGGTTTTGAGTTTGATTTTTCTGTAAAATACAAGCCTAATAATAGAGTGAGCTGGGTAACGGAGTTTGGTTTACTAACTCCTGGAGCTGCGTTTAAGGCCGATGGGACTTACGAAGCGAAAACAGCATATGGTTTAACAACGAAAGCTGCTATCAGCTTCTAGATAACAACTTGAAGGCATCATTGATTTAGCGACT
>JAGRAG010000209.1 GCA_020435025.1 Bdellovibrionales bacterium
TTCCACTTTTTAGCTCATCTATGGACTCTGCGGAATTTTCTAAATCTTCTTGAGAGGTCAATTCTAGCCTATCTATCTCCTCTTCGTTTAGATCTCCCCACTCATCCTCTTCGTATATTTTTGAATAATCGCCTAAATAGATTACTTCATCATCAATGATTTTTTTCATAATCTCTTCCCCTTGTTATCGTAACTATTTCGTACTTTAGATATAAAAATTTTTCTTAGCTAATTTTTATTTTGATTGTCTCACTTTCTTAACATGTCAAAGGAATAAATTAAGTATTTTTAAAAATGGTTTAGCACTTTAAAAAAGTGATTCTTTAGACAATAGAATAGGCTAAATCGAATTTCACAAAGGAGACCAAAATGGTTCTTGGTATCGTCAACCTGATGGCTTTTATCGGATACCTGATTATGAGCGGAATTTTACTACTCAGTGCCTTCGTTTTGGCGGTTCCCGCATTTGTCGTCTGCAGTCTTTTGTTCTCAGACGGAAAACGATTTTTAGAATAATTTATTTATTAAACAAATAACGAAAGGACTGTGTATTGAGAGAAAAATCAAACTAAATGGGTTTGAAATGTTGCCTATTTTAGTATTTACATCCAAAACATACCCTAAATAATTTCCCAATTGTTGCTACGGCCCCTCTTATTTACCCTAAAAAGAGTGGGTCGTAGTAATACTAGCAAACAGACCTAAGCACGACAGATATTTGCCCTGCCGACGAAAGCCTGAGAGACGATCGACTTGATAACATGAAAGAGGTCTTGAAAAAAATCTCGCTCTCTTCTCAAGAGCAAGCAACGGGAGTTGTCGAAGCCAGAAGCTCTTTTCAACACATTTCGCAAATTAATGATCATAGTTTAAAGTTATCTGATCAAGTAACGAAAGAGTCCTACGACCTCAAGTTGCAGTCTGATGATCTACATGGGATTATTAAAGAAATAGGATCACACTTTTTTGGTCGTAGAGAGGCCTCCTAGAGCTTGATTGCCTTTCTGAAAATCTAAACTAAAAATTCATAAATTTTCAGAACCTCTTGGATAGGACCGGATTCATACAGTTGTGAAGAAATCAACGAGGAAACGAGCTAACTATAGCTCTAGAATTTTACGTTTCATCAGTTATTTCAATATATTATAATGATACGCGCCGCAGGAATGAGGTGTCTTTTTCTTGACCCACACCCTTCTCATTCTATACTCGCGACAGCTACTTGGAGGAGTTCATGAACAGACTTAAAAGACACCTGACCATAATTTTATTTATCGGATTTGCTTATCTACTTAGTGGATGCGGAGTTCAGTCCATCCCAAAAGCCAAAAATGAAGTCGAAGCTTCTTTGGCCGAAGTAACAAACCAATACAAAAGAAGAAGTGATTTGATCCCTAATTTAGTATCCACTGTTAAAGGTTACGCCTCCCATGAAAAAGAAACCTTAACGTCCGTTACAGAGGCTCGAGCTAAAGCCACAAGCATGAAGGTTGATATTAGCCAGGCATCCCCTGAAGACTTAGTTAAATACCAACAGGCCCAAGGACAACTGAGCCAGGCTCTTGGTCGACTCATGATGATTTCGGAACGATATCCTAACTTGAAAGCAGACACTCAATTTAGAGATTTACAGGCTCAATTAGAGGGAACTGAAAATCGTATCACCGTGGCACGCAATCGCTATATAGAGACTATCAAGCAGTTCAACAATCTCATTACTGTGTTTCCTACGAGCGTGACCAACTCATTGTTTTTTCATCATCAAAAAATGCCTCAGTGGACTGTTGAATCGGCAGAAAAGCTAGAAGAAGCACCAAAAGTTGAGTTGTAATTGAATATTAAAACCCTTCTTTTCCTTACTCTTGCCGTTTTCCTTCCCAGCTCATTTGGTTTTGCCGGTGAGCCTCAAGTTCCGCCATTAAAGGCACCTGTCTATGATGGTGGAAAAGTGATTTCCTCCTCAATGGAAAAAACTTTAAACCAGTTGCTTCAAAAGCTTTATAAAAGTGGTGGCAGCCAGATAGCGGTTGTCACCTTACCCAGTTTACAAGAGCATCCGATTGAACAAGTAACTTTAAAGTTTGTAGAAACCTGGAAACTTGGAACCGCCAAGTCAGACCGTGGTGTTTTATTACTATTGTCGATTCAAGAAAGAAAGTCTCGAATTGAAGTGGGTCAAGGAAATGAGGGGCTACTCACAGATGTGCAGAGCAAAAGAATACTAGAAGACATCATGCGCCCCCTTTTAAGCCAAGGGCGCTTCGACGATGCGATACTATTAGGTGTTGCTTCTATTATTAGAAATGTGGATCCCAACTTTCCTATTGAAAACGCTTTGCAAGGAACCAGCTCTTCGAGACCTCCTAAAAAAAGAAGTTCTTTCTTTGTTAATATCATTTACCTACTTCTCTTTTTGCTCTTTCTTGGCGGAGGACGAGGAGGTCTAGCTGGATTCTTTTTAGGAGCCGCACTAGGAGGCGGAGGACGAGGCGGTTTTGGTGGTTTTTCTGGAGGAGGCGGCTTCTCAGGTGGTGGTGGCGGCTTTTCTGGCGGTGGTGCCTCGGGAGGTTGGTAGTGAGTCAACAGTATCCTCAGTGGGTTGAGCCCTATTTATCAAAAGAAGAATCTGAAAAGATTTCTGAAATCGTAAAAGATATCGAACTTCATACTTCTGGAGAAGTCGTTCCGGTAATCATTAAGTCCTCTTCGACTGTAGGACATGTTCCGCTTATTCTACTTCCCTTTACCTTACTCGTTGGTTTTTTCATTCTTTCCGAATGGCATTTTAATTTAGAGTCCGAATGGCTCATGCTTATCAATATTTCAACGTCTATTATATTAACTAAAATTCTTAGCCCACTTTCATTTATAGAGCGGCTATTAACTCCCAAAGGCGACCAACAGCATCAAGTCGAACTTCGAGCCGAGAAAGAGTTTTATGACAGTCAGCTCAGTGCCACTCAGGGACAGACGGGAATTTTGATTTTTATATCCCTAATGGAAAGACAGGTCGTTGTCTTGGGAGACCAAGCAATTTCTCAGAAATTGCCATCTGAAACCTGGCAATCTGTCGTCGATATTATTGTAACGGGAATTAAAAAGAAAAATTTATTTTTGGGCCTAGAGGGTGGTCTACAGGCTTGTGGGAAGATTCTTCGAGAGCACTTTCCCATTCAAGACAATGACACCAATGAACTTCAAAACCACTTAGTTATAAAGGAAAAATAGCTATGAAGTGCCTCACGTTAAAACCCCTATCGTACTGTCTTACACGAAATGGGCTAACTGGACTTGCCCTTTTTGTCTCCTTACTACTATCATCTGCGGCTTTTGCTTGGGGAGAAAGAGGTCACCATCTGATTGGTCATGAAGCCGCTCGACTAATTAAGGACATCGAAAGCACTACACAAAAGAAAAAAGGCTTAGGATATTTTTTTAACGATCGATGCATTCAGATCGGACATCTTTCTAATATCCCTGACACTTCCTGGAAGATCTTTTCCAGAAAAAAAGTAAAGGAGTCTAATTTTTCCACACACTTCATTGATCCTGAAGTTGTCTTAGGACTTCCCGATAGTGAAAAGGAAATTCTGAACTATACAAATAAAATTAAAAGACTTCCCAATGACTATAAGGAGGCCTTTAAAAAGTTCAATGGAAAACAAAGTCACCTGCCTGAGTCCAAAGAACAAAAAGTGCAGTTTTATAAAGATGTGGGAACAGGACCATGGCATTCCCAATTTCTGTACGATCAACTCGTGAAAGCCCTACGTTGTGGTAAAAATAAAAAAACAAGCAAAAAAGAAGTCTATGCATCCGACATTCAGCTTCCCCTTATTGACAAAGAATCACCCGTGAATCCAACCTATATTTGTAAAGAAGATCGCCCCCCAGAAGATGATTTTCATGCTGCCGTTGCCCTAGCGGGCGTTCTTTCACACTTTATCGCGGATTTAGCCCAGCCTTTACATACAACAGCAAATTACGATGGTTGGCATTCCGGCCATGGCAAAATTCATGTCTACTTTGAAAGTTTAGTCCTACAATTGCTCGGAGAAGACCTAAATGCCGAAGTCGCAAAGTTAATTCGTGACAAAAAGTTTCAAGACAAAATTTGGAAGGAAGTAGGGCTTCCTTTAAAGCGCAGGAATTCAATTGCTCAGCTTTCGTTAAACCTCACCGCTCAGTCATATCAATTGATTGATGAGGTTGAAAAGTTAGATAATACCTACGCTATTATTGTAAAAGGAAAACCACTTCCTTGGTCTAAGGCACGATCTAAAGAGAAGAATAGCTATGCACCCAAAAGAAAACCCGCTGATGATGCCACAGTCCTTAAAGCCTTTAGACCATTGATTGTCAAAAGACTTGCGGTAGGATCTTTTCTGTTAGCAAAAATATGGATGCAAGCATGGAATGATTCAGGAAAGCCAGACCTCTCAAAGTTCAATGCTGTATCCTTTCCTTATCTGTTTAATGTCCCCTATATTTGGCCTGATTACGCTCAATAAGGATCCCTTAGGCACTTCTAAACTTGGAATAGAAGTGCCACAACAACATGAATGAGTGCTACAACATACATTATAACGGTAAACGGAACATGAAAGGAATGCCAATAACCGAGTAGTGTTTGAAACGGTTGGTAGTAGTTTTTTTCTCGCAAAGCCATTGCGTAAGCACCTAAAATACTTCTAGAGCTTTCCGGAAGTCCAGAAATTGTTTTCGGAGTCAAAAAGAAACTTTTTATATCGCCATATATCGAAACGACGAAGATAACAAAAAGATCAAACAGACCATAAACTTGTTCAAACTCCCCGTCTTTAAGGGGGGTTCCCGAAAATTTATAGGCGATCATTTTAACTCTCTCCATAGCGGCGCCTTTATTGTCGATGGCCGAATCCTCTATCATTTTTTCTAAATGTGTCTCGATTCGAGAAATTTTTTCGACTATCGAACCTTTTTTGCGAATCACCTGAACATAAAAATACCGACCAATGACTCCACTACCAGCTACCGTCATCATGGACCAAAAACTAATAGCAACTAACCCACCCACCTTAAAGTTCGTGTGAAAGATAATGAGTGTTGGTCCCAATAAACCACAGAATATGTGAAAATTAAGCCAATTCGGTAGCTTTCCAATTTTACTCAGTACAAACATCCGCTTCCGTAAAAGGTAAATATTAGTCAAACCCATAATTCCAAGACCAGCCCAACCTAAAAAATAACTGATTGCACGACCAGGTTCCGTCGAAAGATTTAAACTAGCAAAGTAGGGTACATTATTTTTAAGATACTGAAGAACAGACCACTCTAACTTATTATTCAAAGCAAAATGTTCAAAAACCATCCATACAGTAATTATCAACCAGAGAAAAACAAATTTTGAGAGTTTCATGCTGACTTCATTTTACGGTCTCCAAAACTCTTGTCAATTTCAATACCTAAACTCATAAGAAATTTATGAGGCATTATGGCTCCTGCAAAAACAAATAAATAGTGATTCGGAACTTCTAGCTTTTTTCCATCTGTTTCTAAAATCAATTTTTCCGGATGAATCTCTGAAACAACAGTGTTCCACTTAATCTCAACTTGACCTTTCTTTTCCATGTCAAAAATAATGGCTTTGTTCTCATCGTTGCACCTGTCCAGCTGATCTCCTCGAACTAATAGTTTTACTTTGTTTCCGTATTTGGGATTCGCTAGCATCTGTGCTGCCTCTACACCCGCGTTCCCTCCCCCAACAACGGCAATGTGCTGACTCTGATACTGTTCAGGATCAACTAAATTGTAAGCTACTTTTGACGTGTCCTCATTGGGAAGACCTAGCTTTCGAGGACTTCCCCTAACTCCCATACAAAGAATAACTTTTTTAGCCTTAATCGTCCCCTTGCTGGTTTCCACATAAAACACATCACCTTTCTTCTCAAGATTATCAAACTTAACACCTTCGCTTACCTTGAGACCGGACTTTTTTCGAACGGCCGTCCAGTACTCTAAAAGCTCCTCTTTGGACACCTTATTCCTACTAAATTTCATAAGACCAAAACCTGGTAACTCTGCTGGATGAGTCATAACCACTTTTTGGCGAGGAAAGTTGTAAACCGTTCCTCCCATCGAGTTTTGCTCCAGTACTTTGTACGATACTTTTTTTGTAATCGCTGTTAAACCGCATGCTATACCTCCTGGACCTGCCCCCACGATCAATAGATCCACGTCGGCCTGTCCATCTTTAAGGTTCTTTATGGCGTGGCTAGCTGCGAGATTTCCTTGTTTTATGGCATTGCGAATGAGTCCCATTCCACCCAGTTCGCCGGCTATATAAAGTCCAGGGACATTTGTTTCATAGTCACTGGAGACTCTTGGGATATCGACTCCTCGAGTTTTGGTTCCAAAAACTAAGTCAATAGCTCCATAAGGACAAGCTCTTTCACACTCCCCATGGCCCACACACTTAGTAGGATTTACGAGAACCGCTTTGTGGTTGATCATCCTGAGAATGTCCCCTTCAGGACACACTTTTGTACAGGAGGCACAGCCTCCACAAAGGCTTGAATTGATCTCTGGATGTAAGGTCAGAGGCTCATTCATACCTGACTTGATAGTTTTATCTAATATTTTTCTCGCAAACTTTTGTTGTTTCTGCTTTCTCGTAATAAAGTGAAATGAGACAAATACCATACCGCCAAAAAGTATATATTCAAGATATTCAGATATAAGATTTAATAACAATTCCATCACATTTCCATCGGTTTATGAATTCGGTCACTTAACATGTACGTGTTTTAATTATTAAACATTCAAAAGGTTTCCCAGAAATCATTGAAATACGGTCAGGACTCCTACGCCAATTTGAATACGCTGGTGAAAACTCTTGCGCACACAGCCCTAAAGGACGATTGGAGATGTTTTGAACGACAAGATCCTGACTCAAAACCCTAATCCCAATTATTTGTAGAAGTATGACAATCATTACAACTGCCAAGTGGAGCCGACTTTGTAGGAATCACCCCAACAGCAGCAATATCAAATGTCGGTGGTTGAAACCAGTCTGGATGACTTTTTCGGTGTTTGTCTTGGCCCTTGTTGTAGTGACATGGTAAGCAAAATTGGACTTTTGCTCCAGTTGCAATTTTGTGTCTTGTACTGCTACTTCCCCAATCACCGAATTGTTGATCGGTACTATGGCAACTGTAACAGTCAAATTTTCCATAGTGACTTGATCCCGTACCTTGCATTCTTTGACCTGAGCTGGGGCGATCCGTCTCGTGACAACTGTTGCAGTTTCTGTCGCTAACATTCGCCGCCGTATGTAGATACACGCCACCTGTCCAGTTTTGATAACCTAAGTCTCGGGTAGACTGGTGACACTCAAAACAATCACGTACTCCGAAATCGAAATGATTCGGCTTAAACTTGGTGATATGATCACTGCTCTGCCCTTTTCCATGACAAGAGCCACATTGATTCTGTGTTGGCGTGTGGGCCGTCGTTCCCACAGCTTCCTGCCAAGTCTTGTCCACCTGGTGACATTGAGAACAGGTACCTAGAGGAGCGTTCGCGGAAGGAATCACTCTTACAACACTTATATCAAAACTAGGCGGCTGAAACCAAGTCGGTTCACTGACACCATGATTTCCATTGCCTGCATCAAAGTGACAGGGCAAACAAAATGGTACGGTATTGCCAATGGCGTTTTTGTGACGAGTGCCACCACTATCCCAATCCCTAAACGCTGAAGCCGTTGAGTGACAGGAATAACAGTCAAATTTAGCGTAGTGCGATTGATTGCCTCCCGTTCCTT
>JAGRAG010000210.1 GCA_020435025.1 Bdellovibrionales bacterium
GGCCACACCAGTCAGTAACCCATAAACAACACCGAGATAAAATTGATCCGAAGAGACTTCACTTGGAATTTCAATATTAGAGATTAAAAGAACTCCTAAAATAGCTAATAGCAATGAACTTGTCTTCTTCTTTGTAAGAGGCTCTTTAAAGATCCATATTGAAAATACCACCATATAGATTACTTGAGTGTTTCCCAAAACCGTTGCCAAGCCCGCACCAATCATTTTTATAGATTTGTGCCAAACGAACAGATCCAAGGCGATTGTGAGCCCTGCCAGAAAACTTAATTTAAAGAAAGATTTATAATTGGCCCGATTCGGCAACTTAAACTGAAACAGAAATAAAAATGACGCAGCTATTGTTGCCCGCCAAAATGCGATCCATGTAGGGCCTAGCTCAATTAGCTTCACAAAAATAGGTGAAAAACTAATGATCAGTGCTCCCGCAACTAACAGATTTATACTCTTCATAATGGAGTCGTTCTCTTAGCCATATATATTCTCTAACTGTTTTAAAAACTGATCCACTTGTCTCTGTCCTTTGAGAAAAATGGCTTTCTCTTCACACCTGTACTCATTAAGGGCTGACAAAATCTTTGGATACACGATCCTCCGATAGGTCAGAATGTATTTATAAAATTCCCAATCCATACGCTCATGACAACCTTCAGCCATATCTGGGCGATGATCTGATTTTTTGTACTTTAGCACTCTAAAAAAGGCACGCCACAAGCAAAGTAAAGGTGGAAAATCTAAAATGACAATCGCCTCAGCGCGCGGCATTCGAAGGTCAAAAGAATTTGCAAAAGTTCCATCCATAATCCATCGCGGTTGATCGACTAATCCCTCAACCTTTTCTCGCCATACGTTTGCCGGAGTCTCTACCCAACCGGAATTCCAAAAATGGATATCCATGTGGATCGCAGGTAAGTCAAATATATTTTCTAAATGTCTTGTTAGAGTCGATTTTCCACTTCCGCTGCAACCCACCACCAATATTCGTTTCGTCTGTTTTAAAAGCTCTGGACTCATTGAAATCGTCTTCTTAAATAAAACCAAATAATCCCGCAAGTGAAAACGCCGCTGCCTGAAAGAACAGACATGAGTGGCAAGTTTGCAGCCAACACTATGCAAATTATTAGCCCTAAAAGAGCAAATATTTTTGGAAAAAACCGATCCGCCTTTGTTAGGGTCAGAGCGGACAAATTAGCAATCGCATAATAAATAAGTATTGCAAAAGAGCTAAAGCCTATGGCCATACGCATATCAGCAAAACCTACGATGAAAGCGACGACTGATCCGACGAGAATCTCTGCCCTATCAGGAGTTTTATACCGAGAGTGAATAGAACTCAAAAAAAATGGAAGATCTTTCTGTCGAGCCATAGCAAATACAGTGCGACTAATTCCAGCAATAAGTGACAATAGGACACTCAGTGAGGCCACGGCAGCCCCGATCCGAACTAGAGGGGCCAGTTCTGAAAAACGAGTCTGCTCAATGGCTACCGCAAGAGGGGCTGGAGAGTTTGCCAACACTTCTACGGGTAAAACTAAAAGAGTCGATCCAACAACAATAAAATAGATACCAATTGTAATTCCTAGAGCCCAAAGAATGGCTTTGGGAATCGTAGATTTAGGATTGACTACTTCTTCTCCCAAAGTGGCCACTCTTGCGTATCCGGCAAATGCAAAAAACATCAATCCAGATGCCTCTAAGACTCCAAAGAGATTGAATGAGGAAACCCCCTGAGTGATTCGACTTACTTGAGCCTCTCCCCCCAACCAAAGTCCAACGACTAAAACTATTAATGTAGACAACACGATAGCAACTAAAATTCGTGTCACCCTCGCAGTTTTTTTAACACCAAAATAATTAACTGTAGTAAGAAAAATCACCGTGGCAACGGCAACCACGTGCGCGTATTGAGGAAAAAAATAGTAGCCGAAGGTCAATGCCATGGCCGTGCAGCTGGCGATCTTACCGATAACAAAACCCCAACCGGCTAAATATCCCCAAAGAGGACCCAACTGGTTTCTACCATAGACATAGGTGCCTCCCGACTCAGGATAACGTGCGGCTAATTGTGCCATAGAAGTGGCATTAAAATACGCAGCCGTACCTGCAATAGCAATTGCAAAGAGCAATCCACTTCCCGCAGCCTTTGCCGCTGGAGCTGCCGCTGCAAAGATGCCCGCACCTATCATCGATCCTAGTCCCAGAAAAATAGCATCATTTAAAGTCAGTCGACGGGACAGTTGTGATGTATTCTCCTTCATCTATTCCTACCTTCCACGTTTTAAATACTGCTTACGCAAAGTTTCTGGTAATCTTTCTATAGAATAACGAAGCATCACCCTTGGCATATACACACTGTGCTGATTGAGAAACTGCTTTAACCTTTTCTGATCTTTTTTCCCACACTCACGCAAAACCCAGCCCACCGCTTTGTGAATTAAGTCCTCTGGATCACCTAATAAAATTTCAGCGATTTTAAATGAATCCTCTAGATCACCGTGACGAATAAACCACATCGTGCTAATGATAGAAATACGTCTTACCCAAAGATTTTTAGACTGAGCCCAGAGATAAAGAGGGCGTCGGTCTTGATCTTGCAAAAACAGTCCGATGATTTTATGGCAAGAAGTATCTACCAAATCCCAATTATTAATATAAGGAAAGAGTTTTAAATACGTTGTATATATCTTCTTTCTCTCTTTCTCTGTTTTTGATTTTTCAAACTGATAAACCAAAATAAGTAATCCAACCAATCGCTGCTCATGATACTTCGAAGCGACAACTCTTTCCACTTCTGCAAGAGGTAGACTTTGATATTCCTTTGCAAGCTTTCTCAAATCAGGAACGCGAATACCTAAAAAAATATCCCCCTCTCCATACTCCCCTTTTCCTGTTTTAAAAAATCTCTGGCTGTGTTTGGCGATCTCTTTGTCTGCCATCGATTTCAGTGTCTTTTGAAGGCTCATGATCTCTCCCAACAGCTCAATCAAGATTCGACAAAATACTTCTTTGTCACACTCTTGCGATTAAAACTTCCCACTCCTAAAAGAAACAAAACCATTGATTCGACCCAAAAAATATTTTTGAATCCCTTCATTGCGATCAGCTTGTTGATTGAGTAGACTCATTAACTACCCTTTCAGTGTGAGATTCGAGACAAATATTCATCCCAAGTTCCATCATAAATGTGAAGTTCTTGATGATCTAAATGAAAGACCCGGTTGGTCACATTTCGTAAAAAATGCCGATCATGGCTTACGACCATAACCGTTCCCGGAAAGATTTTAACAGCCTCTAATAGAACTTCTCGTGATTGTATATCCAAGTGGTTCGTCGGTTCGTCTAATACGAGGAAATTAACTGGCTGAGCCAGAATTGTTGCTAAAACCACTCGGCTTTTTTCTCCGCCAGATAAAACCGAGATTTTCTTTTCGACTTCATCTCCAGAGAACTTAAAAGCGCCAAGTAAGTTTCGGATGTATCCAAGGGTTTGTGTAGGAAAGCGACCATGCACTTCTTCGACAATGGTATTTTTTTGATCCAGAACATCTAAAGAGTTTTGACTAAAGTACCCAAGTTCAACACCCGCTCCTAACTTATAAGTTCCAGATGTTGGCTCTAATGTTCCGGTAACAATTTTTAAGAACGTCGACTTTCCTGCTCCATTGACACCGGTCACAGCGATCCGGTCCAAACGCTTAACAAGTCCCGTAAGGTTTTCAAAAACTTTAAGGTCCTTTCCCTCATCGATCTGATAGTACTTTGTCAGGTCTTCAAACTTAAAGACCTCTTCTCCGCTTCTAGGAGGCTCCGGCCACTCAAACTGAATAGAACGCTCTTCTTGTGGAACTTCAATCCGTTCAATTTTTTCTAGCTTTTTAACTCGAGACTGCACCTGAGCTGCATGGGAGGCTCTTGCAGCAAATCGAGCTATGAACTCTTCTTCCTTAGCCAGCATATCCTCTTGACGTTTTGCTGCCGCTATCAGTTGAGTCCTTCTGACTTCTCGTTCCGCTTCATAAAAGTCATAATTTCCACCGTACACGGTTACTGCTTGATGGGCGACCTCTAGAACTTTGGAAACAATGCGATTCATAAAATCCCGATCATGGCTTGTCATTAACACAGAGCCCTTAAATTGCTGGATCCAAGCCTCCAACCACTCGATAGACTCTAAATCCAAATGGTTCGTTGGCTCATCCATCAGCAAGACATCTGGATTTAGAATCAGAATCTTAGCTAGAGCGATACGCATTTTCCATCCACCACTAAAACTCTCTGTCGGGCGATGATGAAAATCTGGATGAAAACCAAGCCCAGTTACAATCTCTGCGGCTCGAGCCGAAAGATCGTATCCTCCTTTGGCCTCAAACTCACTTTGTAAGTGCCCATATTCATCTAGAACCTGAGCCATTTCATCGTCCGACAAGGGCTCGCACATTTTCCCTTCTAATTCTGCCAGCCTCAATTCAATCTCAGATAAATTCCCAGCTGCCGCCTTGACCTCATCAATAACGGTGCGCCCTTTCATTTCTTCAATATTTTGAGAAAAATAACCTACAGTCAGTTTATCGGGTCGCACCACTTGCCCCTCATCGGGCAGCTCTTCACCGACCATCAAGCGAAAGATCGTGGTTTTCCCAGCTCCGTTCGGGCCGACCAAACCCACTTTTTCGCCTGGGTTTAACTGAAATGAAGCCTTACTATAAAGGCTCTTATTGCCATAGTGCTTAGAAACATTCGAAAAGTGAATCATAGATTTGGTCTACCACTAATTATAGGTTCGGACTACTATGAAGTGATTCTCATGACTCAATTATCCATTATTGAGCTCTCCACTTCCGCAATGTATCGACTTCTTGAAGTCCTTGCTTGAAACAAAACTCTTATCTTCTCTTTAAAGATCAAGTTTTTATAGGCATCGTGAGAATATATGTTAGACTTTTCCGTATAGCTTTAATCTGTAATTTACAACAGATATAGTGAGATTAGGGAGATTTAAATGATAAATGAAAATCCTTATGTCTTAGTCGTTGGCTATAGATCTGAAATTGCCAAATCTCTTGAGAAATTCCAGATTAGCTATTCTATTGTTTCAGATAAAAAGATTAAGAAAATCCCAAAACACGCAGAGCATGTCTTAGTTTCAGGCTACGCTCATCATCTGATAGAAAAGCTAGACTCTTTGAGAATTGCACCGACTCACATAATTGCTGGAACAGAATCCGCTGTTTTTCCTGCTTCTCGCCTCAGAAGACACTTTGGAGCTCGCACATCTGAACAGGCATTGATTCGCCGCTGCTCCAACAAAGCGGAAATGAAAAAGTATTTAAGCGATAAGGGGGTTCCTATGACTCCTTTTATCATTAGCACAGGCAACGAATCTGCCTCCAAAGTCATTCAAGAGTTGTCGTTACCCATCGTTGTCAAATCCGTATCAGGTTCAGGAGGACGTAACTTAGAAATCTGCCGGTCCGAAAATGAACTCGAAAAGAAAATGGGAAAAAATCTGATCTACGAAAGATTTGTTGATGCTCCAGAGGGCAGCATTGAATCCTACGTCAACCACGGACAGATCCTTTTCACCAATGTCACCGAGTACTATGTAAAAGGCACTTCTAATATCGTACCGGCCAGCTACTCTAAAAAAGAATTGGAACAACTTCTAGAGTTTAATGCCACGACTTTAAAAAAGCTAAAGATCAATTGGGGACTAACACACCTTGAATTTTATCGCCATAAAAACGGAACCTTGTTTGGCGAAGTGGCTCTAATGCCCCCTGGCGGATATATTATGAAGCTACTAAAAGCAGCCTATGATTTTAATCCTTGGGACGCCTTTGTAAGCGTTGAACTCGATAAGGACTTTACATTCCCCAACTCTCCTGTAAGTTTCGCCGCATGTTGGGTTTACCATCCCGGAAAGGGAATCGTTAAGTCAATTAAGAAAGATCCCCATTTGCCAACATTGGTGTCTCATAAAATAAAAGTCAAAGTCGGTCAAAAAATCAATGAGAGACTCTCTGTTGGAGAGGACGTCGGGCATTCTATTTTTATCAGTAAAGATGTCGATTCTCTTAAGAAGGATCTGAACAGTAAAGACCTAAAAACATTGATTTCTGTTTAATCAAAGTTCTCGTTTATAAAAGTAATTTGTAAACAGCAAAGCATAAGGTATCTAAGGGTCACAAAAGGAATTTTTTTAAAAAATCTAACCATTTTTAAAAAATTAGTTCGCTTTCATCTTCCTATTTTAAACAAAACTTTTCTATGCATTCTTTATGATCCGGGAACCTACTTGTAAGAACATCTTTCGTTGCCAGCTCAAAGTCAGAAAAATCAAATCCTGGTGATACCGTACAGCCCACCAGAGAGTACTCGCCCCCCTCGACAACTTCGGCTCCAAACCAATATCCCTTAGGGACAACGAACTGAAAGACTTCGTTATAAAAAAGGTTGGGGCCCAGTACTTTTTCTGAATAAACACCCTCTGGACTCAACATGACGATCCTTAAAGGATCACCTTTATAAAAATGCCACATTTCATCTGATTGAATCTTATGCAAATGTGAACGACTCTCCTGAGTCAATAAAAAATAAATACCGGTTGAACAACTTCTAGGACCACTAAAACTCGGTAATTCACTAAGTACTAAAGAAGACCGATATGTTTCAGCGTAAAATCCCCCCTCTGGATGAGGGGATAAATTTAAAAGTTGGACCAAATCATTGATTTCTTCTTTCATCTATTCCTTTTGAACTAAAAGTATAGATATATCCTTTATTGCATCGAATGCAAGCCAAACATATTTCCTTCAGTATCATAGACAAGAGAAATAAAACCGTAATGTCCTATAGAAAATTTTGACTTCTCAACCTTTCCTCCATTTTCGGCGACACGATTTTCTTCATAAGAACAGTCTTCGCAAGAAAAGTATACAAGCACACTATTTCTTCCAGCAGAAAATCCTTCCGCTTTCACAAGAGAACCATTGGCACCATAGGATTCCATATCGCCCTGGAAAGCCATCATTTCCAATTCTCCTGGAGCGTCAAGTGGTTCTAATTTTTTGTTAAAAACAGCTTCATAAAATTTTTTCGCTCGCTTCATATCATCCACGTAAATTTCAAACCAACCGACGGCATTTTTTTTCATCTTTCTCTCCCTTGCTAGATAAATCATATCACATAGGACTGATTCATAAAGGATAGTTGAGGCAACCCTAGGGTCAAGTTAAAGAATAAGAAGATTTAGCCTCAACTTCTTAATATTCAACTTAAGAATTTTTCTACTCAGATTTGGGTAAGATTTCATAGCGATAGCTATCTAAAATCTTTCCCTCAATTCTACGGTTTCCTTGGAGCTTTCCCACTCGCTGCATTCCCAATTTTTCCATTACTTTGAAGGAAGCGATATTTCTCGTATCGCAAGTCGCATAAATGACGGCGAGGTTCAGCTGTTGAAAACCAACTTGTATCAGTGCGGCTGCAGCTTCTGTAGCAAAGCCCTTATTCTGGAACTGCGGATGGATCGCCCATCCTAGATTGGCAACATAACTGGACTCGGAATCTCTTCTTATTCCACACCCTCCAATTTGAAGGTTTTTCTCTTTTAGACATACGGCTAACTCATACTCAAAACGTGGGCTTATACTGGCTTTTATCATTGCATCTGCAATAAAGTTTTTTGTGTCCTCTTCTGTATTTGGACCCCACATCTCATATTGTGAAAATTCCGGAATCGAACCATAAAGATGGACAGTTTCCCAGTCCTCTTTCACATACTCTCTCAGAATCAATCGTTCACTTTGTATCTCCACTTAAGTCACCACAACTTTACCTAAATTATCCCTTTAACTCTCTCGCCCTAAAACACTGTGCAGTATGATCATTTACAAGCCCTGCCGCTTGCATGAATGCATAGCACACAGTGGGCCCTACAAATTTAAATCCTCTTTTCTTAAGATCTTTACTCATGACTTCGCTTATCGTCGTCTTTACAGGCTGTTTTCCTGATTGAATGGGCTTACCATTAACGAATGTCCAAATATATTTATCAAAAGTTCCAAATTCTTTCCTGATTTGAATCAACGCCTTTGCATTTTCAATAAATGCATTCACTTTTAATTTATTCCTAACAATGCCGTCATCCTTTAACAGTCGTTCGCGTTTTTTTGAATCATATTTAGAAACTTTATTAAAATCAAAGTTATCAAATGCCTTTCTATAACTGGGTCTTTTCTTTAGGATAGTCAGCCAACTTAGACCAGCCTGAGCTCCTTCTAAACAAAGTAACTCAAATAACTTCTTATCACTATGAACGGGAACTCCCCACTCTTTATCATGATAAGGAATAAATAACTCATGTGAAGTTGACCACGAACAACGAATCTTATCTTTTTTAAGTTTAGACATCTGTTTCTCCAAAACTTAGCCTGATCTATTCACAATTTGACCCACATATTACCAACTAAGATATTATCTTAAACTCGCAATAGACTCAGAAATAACCCCAAATGAGGACTTTAAAAAAAGTACCGCCACAATAAGACCAATTACCGTATCAGGCCAGATACTACCTGTTAGCGCTACAAGTCCCGATGCTATCAACACTCCGCTATTTGCTACAATATCATTTCTGGAACAGATCCAAGTGGAGCGCATATTAATATCATCGCTTCTGTGTCGATACAGCAATACGAGACAAGTTAAATTGGCAACCAGAGCCAGCCCACCGATAATTCCCATCGCTTCCGCAACCGGAAGCTCCATCTGCATGAATCGGTAAATCGTCTGGCCCAAAACAAATAGGCCGAAGGAAATCATCAGAAGACCCTTTAAAAGACCAGCACGAGAGCGCCACACATCTCCTTTGTTCAAAACGTATAAGCTAAACCCATAAACAAGAGCATCCCCTAACATATCTAAAGAGTCTGCCGTCAGTGCCGATGACTTACTCAGAATCCCTGAAATATACTCAACCACAAACATTAGGGCATTAATCAACAAAACTATTCTTAAAACATTTCGTTGACTCTTTTGAAGCAAGCTAAGTTCAGAAATTTTATTTTCACAACAACTTTTACTCAACCTCACCTTCCTTATTTTTTTCTGTTGCCTTCCGTATGGTCAAAATGACCCACATAATCCTTATACCTGCCTAATATGGCTTCAACAGATTTTTTCTTTTCCTCAGAACTTGCCTTTCCAAGCAAACTGCTGTTTGCAGATAATAGGCTTGATAAAATTATATGAAGTTGTTCGTCAGCGGCAGGCTCTAACTTACAATTTTTAAAAATCAAATCTACATTTTTCTTAATCTTTGAACCCATGTCTTTAAAATCTTCACTTGTCATCTGATTTTTATGAATTTTATGAAGGCGTTCTTTAATATGCCCATGAATAGCCTCCATATTGACTCTTAGAGCTTCATCCGTCGGCCATTTTTTCCCATCATTTAATGTCAGTTTAAGATTCGAACTGTTATGATGACCATGATCGTGTTCGGATTCTGCATATAAATAACTCGGCAAAATCAAAAAAAATAACATTGTATAAATTTTAAGACATTTCATAGTTGCTCCTGTTTTTTACCAAGAAATTTTACTTCAAAAGCAACCCCATAAGCAACTCATCTATATAATCACCTGAGGGGGTTTTAATTCTTTTCTCGAGCAATCCTTCTTTTATAAAACCCTTAGACTCATATAGCTTAATCGCTCTACGGTTCGTAGATCTAACATTCAACTCAATTTTTTCAATCTGAGGGACTGACCTTGCCCAAGAAATTATATGCTCCATAATCTGTCCGCCAATCTACTCATCGGCTTGTTGCATCTTTCTAATAACGATCTTAATGGTTGTAAGGTCAACGTCCGCTTGCCTCATTAAGGATTTCGCCTGTTCAAAATCATCCGAGTCAACGGCATCTAAAAAAGATTCTAACTGACCTAGCTCCGAAAGTTTTTCTAAAACCAAAGTTCCCTCAAAATCACTTTCTTCCATCGTCAGCTCTTTTCACTATTTATAAAACTCAACAAAAAATTCGACAGGTTCATTTAGTTCAACATGATGAGGAATCTGTGGTTCGACTACGCCATAAACGCTATCATTTAAAACAACTCTCTCCTCTGGTTCTGCCTCAATAACATAAAGAAGGGAGCCATGTTTTACACAGATTTTTCCCCAAGTTCCTTCCTTAGTCGTATGAGCTTTAAGGAGTCCCGCAGGAACTGTTTCATTACTGTAAACTGGAGTCTTCTTATACGCGCTCACATCTTTTGGAATCTCTTTCATAATGTCCTCCTTAATAAATCATCGCATTCTCTTCATGTACACTCGGCTCAATTTCAACACAACTATAACTTGCAATAAAGATCGACCAATTCTCTCGCAGGCTGTCTCGACAAAGTGACGGCCTAAAAACTCTGTTCCACCTAAAACTAAAATATCCACAGCCCCTCCAAACGCTAAGACTTAGGTCTCTGCACCAAATGCTTTTAAAACATCTTCTTCGGTCATCATTTTCGTCTTATTGGCAAAATCATAATTACCGAGTTTGTGATCAACGAAAATTTGCGTAGAGAACTCAAAACTATTTCGATCCTCTAATACGCCCAAAGGAACATTCCAAAAGTTTCCTTCCTTTAAACGGTAAAAAAGATGGGTTCCACAATGGCTACAAAATCCCCTCTCCGCCCATTGACTTGAGCTATAGACTTTGACAAATGCCTCATCAGCAAAATCAACTCCATTTTCGGCTTCAACTGTCAAAGCTGGTCCACCACCCCATCGAAGACACATAGAACAGTGACACGCATCAAACCTTTTTGACTCAACCGAAATTGAAAATTCAACTTTTTCACAAAGACAATGACCTTTTACTTTCATAAAATCTCCATAGTTCCTGGTCCCTTAACTTATAAAACCTAGACTCGAAACTCAAGCCATGGCTCACTTTTAAACTCAAACATCTTTATATGGACTGAGTGACCAGCGATAACTTCAAACTCTATTTGGTTCCCAAATACCTCATGCGTTCAGTAGTATCGACCAATTCTGAGTCTATTAATTTCACCGAAGAGCGAGTCGAGATTAAGTGGGGTTAAGAAAAAGGATTCTACCTGAATTCACTCCTATAACCGGGAAAGATGATGGCGATCACACGATCAATCTTAATCAGTTTACACTAGGGTACTTTTTCTAGTTACAGATAAGCGAGAGACAGTGAACTTCTCTGGCCCTAATTCTTTATTTTAAACAGTCCAACTCTGCAAAACCCTGAAGTCAAAGGAGTCCTGAAATCGTACTTGCTAGATCCTCAAAAAAAAACGGAAAAACCCTTTAATTTTAATAGTTAATGTAACCATTCGAGCACAAACGCAATCCTGACCCTTGATTCACAATATATCCTATTTTATAGTATGTTTATCCTATAAAATAGGATATAATCTAAAACAAGCGTGAGGTTAAAAGTGCTGGAAGTTTTGTTCGGAAATCGGGTTGCTGAGAAGTGCCTGTTATACATTGCTAACTATGGTGAAGGCTATATAAATGGTATCGCAAAGACATTTGAGATCTCCCCAAGCCAAGTTCAAAAACAGTTAGAACGCCTCGAAGCTGGAAACATACTTATCAGTCATTTTTCAGGAAACACAAAGTTGTTTTTAATCAACCCAAGGCTAGCCTACAAAACAGAGTTACGAGAATTGCTCGAGAGCGAGCTCAACCGCCTACCAAAGGAAGAGATTATGAAATACTTCCGCCAGCGTCAGCGACCTAGGAAAACAGGTAAATCTACTTGAAAAAAATTAAGCTAAGCAAAAAATCTACTCGGGAAGAGGTCGTAACAGTCGTTGTTCGCGCATTCGAGAGACATAACATACCGACAGTTCTGGTCGGCGGCTCAGTCGTATCTATTTACACAAATAACGAATATGAATCTAAAGATCTCGATTTCATTTCTCCTACTGACAGTAAAAAAATCATCTCGATAATGTCAGAAATTGGGTTTAGCAAAAAAGGTAAAGATTTCCACCACCCAAAATGCGAGTTTACAGTTGAGTTCCCAGGAAGGACGGTTGCCATAGGAGACTTGGAGCCAGTTCATGCCACCGGAGAGCTGTGCTTTGCCGGAACCAAGATTACCCTTCTCTCTCCCACACAATGTATTATGGACCGACTAGCATGGTTTTATTTCAGCAACGATCGCCAGTGCCTAGATCAGGCCGTGTCGGTTTACAAGGCACAAGGTGCAAATCTAATTAAGATTAAGTCCTGGTCGATACAAGAAGGGAATCAAGAGAAATACGAAATCTTTGTCAAAAAGATCAAGCAAGTGAAAAACTAAGGCAAAAACTTAACCAGACTAAGGATTGAAAAGTATTTGGTGATATCAGTACCGACTTGTCCCCAATCACAAGCACTGAGAAAAGATAGAGATTCCACGTTTTAGCAAAAATGATTGGACTCAATAAGGCCAACAATTTCAGAGTCAAATCCTTCACAATGCTCCCGAAAATACTTGACGAGACTTAACTTCAGCATGTTCGGGGAACATTGGCTTATCCCTACTTGGTACAGCTTACGGCGAGCCCCACATCTTATTATAGACGAGAACTGCGCGTAACGAAAATGTAACCCTGCACCTTATATCTGAACTCAAACATATCGCTGATAGGCTATTTAGGATAAAAATTGTGTTCGTCTACATTCCGGAGATTTTCCAAGTCAGGAAGCTCATTTAACTTCTCTTTTAAAGTCTCAAAAATTTCTCTTTCGTTAAAGTGACCTATAACCTTAAATCCATGTTTTATAAGAAGAGCCGCAGCTAACCCCATTCCCTTCTTAAAGGCATACTTACCATTTTCCTGTGTCTTCGGGTCCAAAATGATGTTTGACCCACAGCTATCGGAGCCCTCTGTTAAGAGGATTAGATCTGGACGGGCCGACTGTGCAAACTCCAGCATCTTATTGGCGCCAACCAGCATAGTGTCTGTACAGACGGCCCCCTCAGTATCAATTATCTGGGCTATTCCACTAAGGACATCTCTTCCGTCACCATCATGAATGAGCATATTATTTCGTGGAGTTCCTAAAACAACGTCTTCTGGACAAAAATGTATAATCTGAACTTCGGGATGATCAATAATTCTTTGTAGGAACTCATTCAGAAAATTCCCACCATAATACATGACATTTTTTCCCACCAAACAAGAGCTCAACATAATTTTCATATTGCAACGCCTTAGGCTCTCAAAATTTCTATTTGTTTTCCTCTTTGTACTCAGCTTTCGTAACTAAAAACTGAATAGCCACGGAACCAACAACCCTCCCCGTCGTATCAGTCTCTTCGGTAATGACTTCCGCCCGCTCTCCCACAAGAGCTTTGATACCCGACTGACTCACCTGAATTGGATTCTTGTTCGTATCAATCACCATAAACTCAAAGCCAAGAGTTCCTTGTTCTTCTGAAGTCTTTCTACCAAGCAAAACAACGCCTTTTTCGGCACGATTCAGCGGGGTCCACATATTCATGTTCTTTGACAAAATCTGTTTGGTCGCTGTCCTAACTGTTAGATCCTCACCTTTAAAATCTAGCTTCGCATCAATCATATAGCCTTGTTCTGTTTCTGCGGCAAAACAAGGTAAAGTAAAAATCAACATCAGAAATGATATCATATTCATGGACACCTCCAAAGGTAAGTCTGCTGTCTGTATTTTTAAAAAACAAATGCTATCCTTTGAAAAAGTCAAATTTGACAAATATAAGTGCATTTTTTTACAAATCACGAACAATCGAACCAAAGATCCATTTCTCAATTAAGAAAGTATCCGAAATTTCACTCTTCTAAACAAACTATTGGTTTCATTTGAATCACTTTGTTTTCCTCTTTATTAAAACCTTAAATATTCAAATTGCAATCTACAGAAAAGTTCTTTTTTTTATTGGGATATGCCCAATCTCTCCAAAAGTAAGTAGTCTACGTTTGCCATCGGGCTCGATGGCGACCGTCGAAATACTGCACTGAAAAATATCGAAATTTATCCATTTACTGGTGTCAACCTCAATGGATTTAGCAACCAAATATCTGATAATATTGCCGTGACAGACCAAAACTTCGTGACGCTCTCCTTTACCCTTATACGGGTTAAAGAACTTTTTAAATGCCGAATCCATTCTCTGCTTTGCTTCTCGAATTTTAGATTTTTCTAACTTCTGTCTTTTAATCAATTCTTTTGGAAACTGGGGAATCCCTTCAATAAGTAAAGAACTATTTCGCCATTTCACTGAGTTCAATCCGTCTAGAACAATCTCTCCGGTTTCTTGAGCTCTTATCATCGTACTAACATGAACGACTGAAATCGCATACTCGTTGAGTCGCTTTCCAGTACGCCTTGCTTGAAATCGGCCCAAAGTAGTCAACTGACCGTACTTTTTTTGATCTTTATCCATAATGTACTGACCATGACGAACCAGATGTAAATATTTTGTTCCCACGCTTCCCCTAACCTCTAGGTACATTGTAAACAAGCTACTGAGTCAAATTTTAATTAAAAAGCGCTGAAAATAAAACCAACATAGCTTACAAGTAAAATGAATCCTTGAACTCTAGTAACCATCCAATCGGACTTTACAAAGTACAATAAAAATAAACTGAAAAATAGCATAATAGGAATTGTATAGACTACGCTCTCCTCAGCCACACGAAGCGGAGAAATCGTACCCGCAACGCCCCCAATAAATAGTAAGTTTGCAATGTTGCTACCAATGATATTTCCAACAACTATGCCGCCCTTATTTTTTCTAGCGGCAGCCACTGAGACCATGAGTTCCGGCAAAGAAGTTCCTACGGCTATCATAGTTAATCCGACAATATTTTCAGGAATATTAAGTTGCTTTGCTGTCCAAAGCGCTTCCTCAATAAGATACTTCGCCCCGAATACAATCAGACAGCCTGAACCAACAATAGCTAAAAAATCTATAAAAAACCGGAGATTCCATATTGACGGTTGAGATTCAGCCTTTTGGCTTTTTCTATTTGATCCAAAGCCTGGAAGATTTTTTTTAATGCCTTCTTTAACTGGTTCCACATATTCAAAGTCGAAGACGAATTTCATAAAGTCTCGAAACTGATAAGCTCTCTGATCCATAGACGACAGCACCACAAAAAAGACATACAAAACATATAGCACCAATAAAACCCATGCCTCAATCGCATCAAGTCTATTGTTTAATACCAAAAGGAAAAAAAGTGCCGTACTGGCAATCATTATAAGTCCATCTCTATCATGCATCTTGGCATCCGTTTGAATTGAACGGATAAATGCAGATAAACCTAAAATCAATCCAATGTTTGCTATGTTACTTCCGACTATGTTTCCAACTATCAACTCAGGGGCATCATTCATAGAAGCTGAAATTGAAGAAGCTAATTCGGGGACACTGGTGCCAATGGAAGTGATCGTCAACCCAATCACAAGATCGCTGACACCTAACTTTTTGGCAATCCTTGCCGAATATTCTACGAATAGATCAGCCCCTTTAGCAAGAGCAGCGAGAGAAAGCAAAAAAACCACTACATGGATCATCACCTTCTCACCCCTTGGCCTATTCGGTTAACAAAAACAGAGAGCGGTGGCATAAATAGTGTGGTGATAGCTGTAATAGAAATCAAAGATGTATAAAGAAGGCTGTCAATGACCTGCATCTGATAAGCGATATATCCGACAGAAATGGTAACGGTAAGACGAGTAGATGATAATAGTCCAAAAACAAATGAGTCCTTTAAAGGAAAACCTGTAAGCCGGAATCCTATTAGGCCAAATACAACTTTTGACAAAATGGCCCCGATTACAATTCCTAAAAATACAAAATTAGCATTTTTGATTTCGCTGATGAATGAAAAGTCCAAATCAAGACCTACTAAAAAAAGAAAGATGGGAACAAAAAAACCATAACCGATAGTTTTTAGCTTATCTTTAATGTCATCGATGTCATTAATCGATGAAAGACAATAACCCACAAGGAAAGAAGAAATAATTGACGGAACGTCCAGCATTGAAAAGAGAAAAGTCACCATTAATAGTAAAGAGATAATAAGGCGTAACCGGCTTTCGTGTTCTCGCTTTTCAGAAAACTTATGAAAAAAGTAAGTAACCACTTCCGTTAAAAAAAGTCGTAATACGACGATCAGTGAAATCAACAGTCCCAAAAGTATTGGTAAAGAAAATCGGTGATGGGGTTCAATGTACTTAAATATTAGAAAGGCTAACATGGCTCCAGATAAATCCAAGAAAGCCACAAGGGGCCTGACTGTACTTTCAAGATCACCTTCTTCGCCACCAAAATGCTCTACTGTTGAAAATGATATAAGATTAGACGATGTGAGGAACATGGCAGAGACAAACAAACTGGCCGATAAAGAAAAGTCCAAACTATAGGGAATCAAAAAGCCAATCAGAGCAGGAAGAAAACCGCTAAAAAATAAAATGGTTGTTCCTTTTTTATTAAAAATCCTCGTGCGATACTCTGGGGTCTCAAACCCGGCCAGAAGCATGAGAAAATTAGCTCCTACAAAGCCAAACATCCTCAAGGTGTCATTAGGAGAAATGTAATTTAAACTGTTTGGGCCAACAATAAATCCTGTCCAGATAAGAGAAGTGGCAAATGGAAGATGAAACCACTTAAAAAACGATGGTACGAGCAAACCAAAAAACAATATCAACCCGAGTACCGGCAACATCTCTGTAGAATACTGCACTTACTTTAACCTCACCACAAGCTGTCCAAGAAATGGTACGAAACTGCAACCAAAAACCACCAACCATTCAAATATGGTCAAGGGAACTAAGTTCAAAGCGAATTGCACAAAAGGGACCTGAACACTGCCAAAAAACAGAATAATACAAAAAACCACCGCCGCCCAAACATAAGGATTATTAGTTATCTCATTTGAAAAATAGCTTGAACCAGATTTTTTTAAATTGAAAACGTGAAATACCTGAGAAAGGCCGAGGGTTAAAAAAGACATCGTCACTACTTTATCGGCATCCATACGCAACCAAAAGGTACAATAGTAAAATAGCCCCAAAACTATTGCTGTGATCAGCCCACCATAAAAGAAAATAAAGTACCAATGCGGTTTCTCTAAAATCTTTTCTTCAAACCCTCGTGGAGGTTTTGAAAGATAGGTGCTATCTCCGCGTCCCATACCCAGCGCTAATGCTGGAAACACATCTGTTACCAAATTGAGAAAAAGAATCTGCAGAGGAGTGATGGGAAGCTTGCTACTAAAAATCGAAGCCAGTCCCACGACAAACACTTCACTAATATTACAAGAAAGCAGGTAAATTACGAACTTTCTAATGTTCGAATAAATTATACGACCTTGTTCAATGGCAAAGACGATCGTTTCAAAGCGATCGTCTTTAAGAATCATATCAGAGGCCTCTCTTGCGACTTGAGTTCCACGGAGTCCCATCGCGACCCCTATATCAGCTTTCTTTAACGCCGGAGCATCATTGACCCCATCACCGGTCATGGCAACAACAGCCCCTTGCTTTTGAAAATGCTCAACCAAACGAAGTTTTTGTTCTGGGCTAACACGACTAAATATCGATGTTTTTTGTAAACGCGCGACAAGTTCTTCTGACCACGGCTCAGAGAGGTCCATACCCGATATTGGTTGCAAGGTCTCGTGTGGCAGTCCGATCTCGCTGGCAATTTTCACAGCTGTTCCGGACTGATCTCCCGTTGCCATAATGACTCGAATCCCGGCCTTTTGACATTGCGAAATTGAATTCGGAACATCATGTCTTGCTGGATCTAATAACCCGACAAGACCTAAAAAAGTTAAGTCAGTAAATACGTCCTCACTTTCTTGATGATTCACTTTATAGGCGATCGCCAAAACGCGAAGACTTTTGGCTGCCAGTTCGTCATTTTTTCTCAGCCATTGAATTTTTTGTTCTTCATCCAGAGTGCATCTAGAAAGAAGCGCTTCAGGCGCTCCTTTAGCGGCAACAAAAATCTGACTGTCGCGCCGATGAAGAGTGGCCATCATTCTGGTTTTAGAATCAAAGGGCACTTCATAAATCCGAGGATATCTTTCTGTTAAACTAAATTCGCCATCAATGGTATCTACTGCAAATCTAAGTAAGGCAATCTCCATAGGATCCCCAATCTCCATTTCAGAAGATCCATATTGAGCATCATTACAAAGCCCAGCCACCTCAACAAAACGACGAAAGCTCGATCCCATCGAAGAAAAAGAAAGGGGCTGACCATCGCTTGTAAAGATCTTTAGTCTTTTTGACTGCGCCTCACCCTTAATTTTAAACAGCCCCTCATCCGTGACAATCTCAGAAACCGTCATTTTGTTTTCCGTCAACGTGCCTGTTTTATCTGTTACGATGATACTTGTCGCCCCGAGGGTCTCAACAGCTGAGAGCCTATTAATAAGAGCATTCTTATTTGCCATAGTCCAAAGACCTTTTGCTAAAGCAATTGTCGCAACTATGGGAAGGCCCTCAGGAACCGTAGCCACTGCCAAGGCAATGGCCGTTTGAAGCATAACAATCGGATCTTTTCCGGTAAGAAGTCCACTTACTAAAATAAGTACTGATACAATTAACGTGAGCCATAGTAATTTTCTTCCTAAACGATCCAAACGCTGTTCTAATGGCGTGATTTCTTCTTTCGCCGTCGTCGTCAAAGTGGCTATCTTACCCAGTTCTGTGTTCATACCAATACTGGTTACAACCGCTTTGCACACCCCCTTTGTAATATGGGTCCCTTTCATCAACATATTCTGACGCCCAGAAATACCTGTGGATGGCTCTAAAATCAGTTCTCCTGCTTTTTCTACTGGGACGGACTCCCCTGTTAAGGCGGACTCATCAACATATAAGTTGTGGCTTTCTATAATTCTACAATCTGCTGTGATAACGTCACCCGCCTCAAACAACAAAATATCACCAGGGACCAGATCCGTAGAAGAAATCAGTGTCTGACCTTTTTTGCGCAATACCCGAGACAAGGTCTGTCCCATTTTTCGTAAAGACTCCATCGAAGTCACGGCTCTGACTTCTGTTACAAAGCCAATTAAGGAATTAACAGCTAGTACAAGTAAAATAGCGATGGCATCCAAAACATCACCCGTAATACCGGCGACAATCGCAGAAACAGCCAACAACCCAACAAGTAGATTTTTGAACTGTCGAATAAATATAGTCAGCCAGCTTGGTGGCTTTTGAGTCGTAATTGTATTAGTACCATATTGGGCTTGTCGTGACTCAACTTGTTCTTGAGAAAGCCCATCTTGAAGAGTTACTTCAAAGATATCTAATAAAGTAGGACCTTCTAATGCCCACGGTGAATCCGTCGCAAGCGACTGTGTCCTTGTTTTTTCCTGAATCGAAGACGTCACCAGAAAATATCCTTTAATATCAATCCCAAACACTAATACTTATAGCTTTTTTTCTAACTCCTCAATTTGATTTTGAGTTGGATTACCAT
>JAGRAG010000211.1 GCA_020435025.1 Bdellovibrionales bacterium
TTTAAGCTTCTCATCCATCTTCTTATACTCCTTCCAACCCATTGGAATCCCTCCCATTTTGGAAAAGTGTAAACTATGTCTCCGGTATAAAATGTAAACTATGTGTCAGGAAGGACACGGGAATGTTGATACGAAATTATGAGAATCAGAACGGAGCTGGAGTATGAAATCGGTTCTTAATCATATAGCTATTTTAGTTGAAAGCATTGAATCTGTTGTAGGTAAAATCCAAGTTCCGAAGAGTCATTTAGGTGTACTAGAAGAATTTCCTTCTGAAGGCACAAAAGAAATGTACATTGGTGGAAGTAACCAAATGGGCCGATTACTTTTAATGCAAGCTATTGGTGATGGGCCATATAAGAGAGCTATGGAGAAAAGAGGACCAGGGATTCACCATATTGCGCTTGATGTGTTAAGTATTGATAGTTTTGTAAGTAATTTATCCGGTTCAGGATGGTTACTTCATCCTAAAAGCTTAGAGTTTTATAGTAATCATAGGTCAGTTTTTCTATGCCGTCAGAATGTACCTGTCCTGATTGAAGTTCAAGAAAGAAAAAAACTTGAAGAGGATAATTTTTTTATAAGTGAACTTGAGCTTCCCTTTGGTGAGGAGAGATTGATGAATTCCCTCCTATGTGACAGGCTAAAAATTGGTGTTGATATAAAAATGAAAATTGGGAATGAACAAGTTTTAGTGAGGAATTTAGTTTGATAAGAAAAAGCAAAGTTCTTGCTTATATTTTTAGGGAAAATGAGGGTGTGCGGGAGTTATTGGTCTTCGACCATAGAGATTACCCCAATGTCAATCCTCAGGTCCCAGCAGGTACAGTAGAAAGCGATGAATCACTTGAAGAAGCCGTATTAAGAGAAGTATATGAAGAATCTGGGGTTGAACTAGAAGTTGAGCCAAGTTACCTCGGTTCATATGATTATCAACATGATGAGAAATATCAATTACATCAACGCCACGTTTATTCTTTTAATGTATCCGGCTTACCAAGTAACTGGGAGCATAGAATATCTGAAGGCCAAGAAGATAAAGGTTTAATTTTTGACTTTTATTGGATTGCTATTGATGAGGCTAGAGAAGCATTAGTGGCTGATATGGGTAAGTATTTGCCATGAGAACCCATAATCACTTAGAGATAAAACAAAAATGTGAATCGGTAATCCCACGTTTATTTGAAAAAAATAGTTTAGGCCCCGTGGAATCTATTCAAGTAGACAAAGAGGGATGGGTGAACCCCTGTTTTTTTGTGGATGGCCGGTATGCAGTTCGCTTCAATGCCAGGGACCCAAACCTTCCCAAGTTTCAAAGGGAAAATAGAGTCTTTGATTTGTTGAGGGAAAGTAAAGTTCCCGTGCCTCCTAAAGTCATTTTAGACGATTCTAAAGAGGTAATTGAGTATGACGTTCTCATCTCATCACTTTTAGAGGGTGAAAATTTAGAGGCCAATTGGAAAAATATATCGCCCGAATCACAAATTAAAATAGCTTTTCATGCCGGACAGCTCTTAAGACAAATACATGATGTGAGTTTTGATTTTTTCGGTGAAATTACCAGGCAGGGTCCATTGCCACAGACAGATAATTGGTTTTCGTATTTAAACAGTAAATTGGAGTTTCATTTAGGTGAGGCGGATCCATTTGATTTGTTTTCGGACGAAATTAAAAATAAAATATGGTCAGTTTTTGAGGCTTACACTCAAGAATTAAATAAGGTTAAGAGTTCCCGTCTTATCCATGTGGATTTCCATTTCGGTAATTTATTATTTTTAGATGATGAGGTATCAGGTGTATTAGACTTTGAATGGTCCTTTGCTGGAGACCCTCTATATGATGTTAGTCGTTGGCTTGGTAACGAAGAAATCTGTAATGGTAGTCATATACCTTTCCTTGAAGGTTATGGTTTCTCGGGGTTAAATGAATCTGAATCTAGTCGGATAAAAGTTTATCAAATGATAAAAAACATAGAGCTTTGCCCTGTAGCCAAAGAGCATTTCGGAGAAGATGAAGTTAAGGAATATTTGGATATTACAATTAAACAAATAGATAGTCTATTTGATGATATTAAAAAATAATCTGGCCAGCTTTAATATTTTTTCTTTCGTTACACCTCCTTCTTAAAATCAATGACTTGGGCCTACCTTAAAGTTAATTGCTTTTTTCGATTCACGCCGCTCCACCAATTGTAAGTAATCTAACCCGGATTCTAACGATGAAACTATCAAAGTTTTCGAAGATTCTATTGCTTAAGCCAAAGATCCTTCTGATCAATCACTGTTGAGCAAACAGGTTCTTGCTTTGAAGAAGATAAAAGACTCGCTCAATCAATATGGGTCAATGAAATTTCAGATTTCAAGTTTTGAAAAACTGATTTAAGATCCATGGATGAACGACCAAAAAATATTCGACGAAACATATCAATGGTTCTTTTTTTTATTTATGACTTCCTCTTAATAGAGCAGAAAACTTGTGCAGGAAGAACTTCGGGTTTCTTTTTAAATCAAGATGGTGTATTTCTATAAGAAGATAAAATCGTTTAAAACGAGGGCTTTATATGAATCGTCTACAATTAATTAAAATCCACCTATACCTATCTGGCATTTCCCTAGTGTTCATGGGTTTGATGTCTTTGACAGGATCGCTGCATCTATTTTTAGGAGACGAAGCCGAATCTGTCGTTGAGGTGAAAAGCCTAAATCTTACGGAAAGGCTTGATAAAGATCAGCTGACCCAATTGTTTTCAGATGAACTAAAGCGAATTGATCCAGAATACAGTTATGGATACATCAAGGGTTCAGCAAATTCTCTGACCAGTCGCCCCACCAACCGTACTTATTACACAATCAAAGCCACGTCAGATACCGCTATCATCAGTAAGCACGAGCCTTCTTTAAGGAAAATGTTTATGGAATTTCATATGGGACATGGGCCACGCGTATCACGAAATATAATGGGTGTTCTTGGTCTGATCGTGATCGGTGCCGTACTTAGTGGATTCTGGCTGGGGTTTAGCTCGCGCCCATTGCGCAAAACCACATTCTTTACATTGGGTAGTGGTGCACTGATTTATTTTTTATTTTTCTTTCTATAAATTGTTTCTAAGATTTTTTGGTGATAGTTCCGGTAGGTGGGGGATTAGGATGAATCGGGAGTGCGTTTTCTGCAAAATTATTAGACGAGAGCTTCCTTCACACAGAATATATGAAGATTCTCGAAGCTACGCTTTCTTAGATATTAATCCCATAAATGCGGGTCATACTTTAGTTGTTCCCAAGCGCCATGTATCTCGCTTTTCTGAGCTTACAGATAGCGAGGCTGGGCATCTTTTTAGTGTCGGCAAAAAGATTCTAAACGCAATTGAAGCATCAGATGTGATTTGTGAGGGAGCAAATCTATTTTTATCAGATGGTCCAGTTGCTGGTCAGGAAGTAATGCACAGTCATTTACATATTGCTCCCCGATTTGAAAACGATGGTCACAAAATGGGATTTAGTCATTCCGATCCAGAACAGGCAAAACCTGCAAAAATGGCAGAGGTAGCAGATAGTATTTCGAGGGCATTGAAATGATCATGTTTTTACCAAGCTAAAGAATTGGCCTATTCAGAAATAGGCTATTTTACATTCGTACAGTCTTAAATTATTTAAAATAAGCATTCCATGAAAACATTTTTCTTATTTTATATCATTTTAGCCGCCTTTCACTTAAATGGTTCTCTTTTGAGAATTGATTTGAATAAATATTCGGCTGAGTCATAGTATATACATCTATCGACAGTTCTTAACAGGTAGGTTTTAGAATAGTTAGTTATAGGACTATACGTAGGGATGAGTTATCCATTTTTTAACTTCTAATCCTCTTCGACTTAAAATATTTATAGATTTACCCATTTCTTTTTCCCAAAGTTGACCAAACTTAAATTCCAATAAATCTGGATGTAAACCTTTAACGACCCATCTAGACCCAACTTTCTTTACATATTCATTCTTAAACAAACCACAATCAAACCAATGATCCATTTTCAATGATCCAGAACCATCAAATATGGATTCTAAATGATCTCTAACTGGTCCGTCACAGGACTGCTTTAGGTGATTGTTCCAACACCTTAAACGGGCATCTACGGTCTCAGATTGAAAAGCTTCCTTGCTCTCGTCTAACAAGATACACTCAATCAATGCCTTATCAATTGCATCTCTTTCGTGGTAAGATGCCCCAAAGCCAAGAATCCATGGCACACCTTTTCCATGATTTACACCAGCTAATATTACAATGATATTTGGATCTACAGATTGCAATTTAACCAATTTGATTTTTTTACCATTAGTATAAATATTTGGCTTAAGTGGATAGGTCCCTAACTTAGGTACTAAAATATGCATCAACAATGAATCGCGTTCGATGGATTCAAGATAAGAATTTTCGATAGCCTTTTCTAAACTGCAATGGGCAGCCCACCCAGATCTTGATTCAAGCCAATTTAAATTATAGTCTCTAAAAGCGATGACTTCCGCTAGTTCACTACAGGCTTTATTATAAGCTTGAGAAAATGTTTTTGCGGCTCCGCTGAGAGTTAAGCCTTGTTCGTTAGACTCGTCAGCGACCGAGATTAAAACAGTGTTTATTTTATCGCCATTTGAATTCAAAAAATTGTTTAACTCAATTTTTTGCAGCCAAAAATTTTTTTGAACATTAAATAGAAATAAATGAACTCGAATCGTAAAAATAAATAATAAAAAATTATTTTTTAGATTTATCATAAAATGACATTCCGAATCTAAAACTCGCTGGGCTAACAAACTTATGAGAGCCATGAATGCCTATTACATCTTTATTTATAACTATCGGGATGTATCGTCCTGATAGAAATAGTTTCCGTTCAAAAGATTTATACATTTCCATCCGCTCTTCGTCATTTAACGTATAATAAGCTTCCGATACTTTTTTTGAATCAATAGTGTCTCCATAAAAATGTGCTGCGGCAAATCTCCAGTTTCCATCGGGATCAGGATCTCCGGAGCCCATCGCAAAGAAAAAAAGGTCATAATCTGTTTGTATTTCTCCATTACCAAATTTTTTGGAAAACTCGGTTTGAGATAGCCTATGCTCTATGGGACGAATCCCCATACTTTTTAAGGTCTCAATAAATGTTTTATAACCATAAAAGCTCGTAATGGAATCCTTGACAGCGATGTCTAAGGTCGTAAATTCGAAATTTCCTTTTCGCTGGTCTTTATGCGTTTTGTTTACTAGTGTATCAAATTCTTTCTGGGTGAGTGCGCCTGTTTCAAAAGGTCCTCGAATGCCAGTTGCTTTAAGGTGGCCGTCTTGCTCTACCTTGCGGTCGATTAACGATTTGATTTGCATTATAAATTGAATTCTTGTCTCTGTGGAAAAACGCTTTAAAGCTCGCTTGGTAAATACCATCTTTTCCAGCCACGAGGGATATGGTCGGGTAATATTAAAACCTAAGCTTTTTAACTTAGTTTCACATTCAGTAGATACTGCCGAGCTAAATGCGCGGAAGGCGACGATTTTATCGGCATTTTGTAATAGTGCTTCACATTTCTCAAAATATACGAGAGCCACATCATCAA
>JAGRAG010000212.1 GCA_020435025.1 Bdellovibrionales bacterium
TGACCATGAAACTTTCACCAAGTTATATCCATGATCCTATTCATGGGCAAATTTATCTTACAGAAATTGAAATGGCCGTTGTTGACACGCTAGAGTTTCAACGACTGAGGTTTATTCGACAAAACTCACTTTTACACTATGTTTTTCCCGGAGCTTTTCATACACGCTTCGCTCATTCTTTAGGGGCCTGTCATATCGGAGGTCAAATAGCGCGACAAATTATAGACTGGTCCAACGAACCAGAAATCTATTATCCGCTTCAAGTGTTCCGTTTGTCTTGTTTGCTGCATGATATTGGCCATGGTGCTTTTTCGCATTCTTTAAGTGGAGTGAAGATTGGCGAGAGATATTTTTTACCAACACTTGCTGAAGTTTTTGAAAACCCGGAAAGCTGGGGTTTAAAAGAGCCGCAAACAGATATTGTTTCTGCTGGTATTATCAAGGTTTTTTCGGAAGAATTTGAAAAACCGATTGAGCATGAAGTTTTGTCGTTACTTCTTGTTCGTAAAATCTTTGGCTCTTTAGAAGAAAGAAGCTTGTTAGAGTCGACAGGTTGGGGAGACGTACCTGCGAAAATCTGGGCCCAAGATATCGCTTCACTATTACTTCCTGAGATTCCTTGTAGCGCTTTTTTTCGGTCTGAAAGTTGGGATTTACTTTCTGGGGCATATCGAGACTTTCCCTATCTGGATGGAAAGGAACCTGAAATTCATGAGCTGGGGAGAGATTTCTCAAAAGTTCTCAGTCAGCTTGTATCTGGAACGATCGATGCGGACCGAATGGATTATCTTATCAGAGACTCTCTAGGCTGTGGAGTGAACTACGGAATGTACGACAAAGAAGGGATCGTCTCGGCTTTGCGGCTTATATTTGAACAAGGCACCTTAAAGGTGGCATTGAACGCAAAAAGAATTAATACGGTCGATGACTTTTTATGGAGTCGCTTTCAAATGTTTAAACAAGTTTACTGCCATAAGACACATGCTGCTTATAATTTACTTTTAGAGAAGGCCATGGAGGACCTTGTGAAAGAGGGTTCATTGAGTTCACCGTCGTCTTTATCGGAATTTGAGCAACTTACCGATGATCGAATCATGTCACAAGTCATTTTAGAAACACAAAAGAGTCCCGATCGCAAGGATTGGATGGGAGCTTTTGCCAAAAGAGAACTACCAAGACTGGTTGCCGTTGTCGAAGCGGCGTATGGTGATCCCATTTGGGAAAAATCCTCCGAAGAGATTTTCTCAGAATATGCTTCGGAAGATGTAAAAAGAAAGTATCGCTGGTCAGACTTAGTAACAACGACTCAGAAAGCGGAAGTGATAAAAGGTAAGAGTACAGATCTTCCGGCAATATTTTCATTCAATAAAGAAGAACTGCGATTTGAAAAGCAAAGTTTTTTAAGTCGTTCCGTATTTTTCGATGCGCAACTTTCCGAAGAAGAGAGAATGAGAGAGCTTAAGGACCGATTGAATCGTCGCTTGATATTAGTTTTCAAGATGTAGGGCTTTTACCCTTCTAGTTAGTGTTTCAGATGTCTATTCAGCGCTGTGGAAAGCGAAATGGCATCGCAGACGTGACAGCGCCACGTTGAGGGTGGCATTTCGCTATCCTACAAAAAATGAAAGACAAGATGAGGCATAAAAGGTTTAGTTAAATAAGTACAACAAGTCCTAGTTCAGCCTCTTTGTCCACGTATCGAACAGAGAGGCTGCGTGCGGTATCTAGTAAATACTGTAGTCAAAGTTCAAAACAACTCCGTGTTGAATCTGAAATTTGTCAAAAACGGTTGGCTGTTTAAAGGCCTTATATTCATAGGCTAATTTTGCCCAAGACGATAGCTTCGTTCCAAAAGAAGCTTTTAAATCTACGGAAGTTAACTCAATTGACGAACATTCATAGCAGGGCTCGCCAGCTTTAATGTCATCTTGAGAGACAGGAGTTAAAAAGTCAGCCGTCAAAGAGTAATCGGAATTGTCATCCCACTTTCCCTGAAAAACTAAGCCATACTCAATACCAACCTGTGAAGAGTTTTTTAGCTCAGCCAGTTCGATTTTTGTCGTTGTTGTGTCATCATCTGCCACTCGTAGCTGTCCATCAGCCTGATACTGTACAGCACCCACTCCCAGGCGCAACTCAAGCAAGGTGGTTTTTGTCTCTTTCAGCTTAGCAAAAAAACCAACGGACTCACTTAAGGTTACTGGAGCAAAAGCATCCGTTAGCAAATAGCTGTTGTGGGTTCCTAAGGACAGATTCGACTGAGAAGTATTTATATATTCCTTAGCTTCTGATTGCACATCCTCTCCTTTAAAAAGAGCTGTTGAAGCTGTTAGTCGGGCATAGGGACCGAGCCAGGGGTATTTCTCTAGACCTCTTAAATATAAGGATTTGTAATCAATTTTATCGGCAGATTTTACATATCTTGGCAAGACCGGCGTTTTAGTCGTAGTGCCTTCATAATCAAGATTTTGTCGCCATTCAGAGCGATCTTTTTTGTAGGTCAACCCTCCTTTGACGTTCAATCCAAGAGTGACAGAGTCTCCATCTTTTTGACCCACAACCTGATTGCTTGAGTTTAAACTAAATTGCGAGCCTACTTTAAGCTTGGGTGTCCATCCTTCTTGGATTTTACTATCCATAGACTCTTGTTTCTTTAAGGTAAGGGATGCGTCCTCTTCGGCATAAGACGGCAGATAAATAGTGAACATAAATAGAAATAGTAACAGCATTTTCACAGTGAAGTCCTCCTCAACAGTTATTTGAGAGATCTCTATTTGTAGGGAACTCGAAAGTCCAGAAACTTTCGATCCTATCTGCTTTGCACCACAGAGAAAGTCTTGTAAATTTGGAGTTCAATATTTGGTCACTATTCCAATTTTCTTAACTATGTTCAGCTTGTTAGGCGCCTGCGCAAAACTTAGACAGTGCTTAACCCTGTCACTCTTTTGACTGTTTTTTAGACAGCTACAAGCAGTCTAGAGGCGTTATTTTGCATTTGATCTTGGTCCTAACGTTGCAATAGTTATCGGGCATAGGAGAAAAAGGCCATGACAAAGACAGTTATCAAGTTATTCATGTTAGGAAGTACTATGATTTCACTGACAGGTGGTGTGGCTGTTGCGTCGGATCTCGGCTCTCGCAAAACTATTAAAATGGATTTGAATCAAATGATCGAATCCACAGATCATGATTCTGAGCGAGCAAAAAAAGTGTTGAATAAAAGTTTTGCAAAACATCAAAAGATCAATGACCAAGAACTACAAAATGTCGTGAGTGACGAAATCAATTGGGAGAAAAACAGTGAGGCTAGAATTCACCGCGTTCCTCAGTCTCTTAATCCACCTCAATTTGACGACTCCGAGTTGATCGAGACACACTTTGAACAAGACTCAAGTCTTGCTCAAGTAGATTAATTGCGATTGAAATTAAAAAGTTTGCTTAAGCCGGCTGAACCCCTTTGCAGTCGGCTTTTTTATTTTTTGTCTACGTATTATGCAACTCCAAGAACTGATCAGTTTTCTTGAGATTCTTTTTCTTATAATAAGTGTAACCTATTAAATACTAAAAAGTTTTTAAACATCTTTTAATTCTTGTGCGGCCTTAAAATTGCAAAATTCTACGCTGGAGGATGAGGGGTGATGGGTCAAAATATGCTAAACCGAGGGATCGGTTTAAATTTGTGGGTTCTTGTTTTCATAGTTTACAATGCTGTTTTCTTTATTGGATGTTCAGATGTTAGTCTAGTTACTCCTGAAGAACCAAAAGTAGTCGTAAAAAGTTCAGGAGGCTTCTGCATCAGTGATCCTGATGAGGTGCAGCGTTTCACGAAGTTTTTGTTTGTCATAGATAAATCAGGAAGTAACTCCTCTACAGACAATGGAGCTCAAAAAAGAGCTGGCAATATTCGAAAATTCATCAATGAAAATAAAGAAAAAAAATACTACCGATATGGACTGATTGTTTTTTCAGGAAGTCATTCCGATTCCTTTATAAATGATGCTAAAGGCAACGCCGAGTTCACTAGTGATATAAACAAAACTCAAAGAGCTGTGGAACGATTGGAGACGGAAGGTGATTCTGGTTCGACGCCCTATAAGGCGGCATTGGGACTGACTCGAAATATTATAGTTACCGATGCAAAAAAGTATCCAAAAGAGAAGTCGATCTATATGGTGTTTTTCATATCTGATGGCGTTCCTACTGATGGAAGTAATAGTAGCGAACTGAGTTCACTGGTGAAAGATATCCGTGGGTCTGTAACAAACAAAGTATTTGTCAGTACAGCGTTTTATGGAGGAAGTGGCAGTGGCGCTGAAGACCGCCTTCAGGATATGGCGCAAGCGGGGAAAGGTAAGTACATCAACTTTGATCGGCAAAAAGACTGGGATTTCAATGAGCTTGTGGTTCGCCCAGACTATGAACCTTGGCAGCTTAAGACACTTATGGTTTATAACATTAATGCCGGTTACTGCATTGATGGAACTATTGATACGGATTCCGATGGAGATGGAATGTGCGATAAAGATGAAATAAACATGGCAAGATTTGGATTTGATCCGCAAAATCGATTTAGTTTTGGAGGTGGGTATGGAGATTATTTCCATTGGTTAAGGGTCAAACACAAAAAAGATTTACCGGCTTGCGACGACCGGAGTGATGAAGATTTGGATTTACTGACTTTTTGTGAAGAGGCCTTTATTGAAAATGAGTCACCGAATGCACCTCCAGACCTTCTTAGTGGAAACCCATTAAATCCAGATACCGATCGCGATGGAATTATTGATGGAATTGAGACATTTGTCTTTTTTACTCGCACGCGAGCTTTTGCAATGGATCCAAATAATCTTAGTTCTGTGCAATATGATTTTGAAGAGCAAGCCGGAGAACAGATCTATCAACATCGAAACCCTCTAGTACGGGACAAAGATCAAGTAGCTTATGACTCTGAATATTGGCCAGAGACAAATTTCAATAACAGTAAAACTTGTTATGGATTTCACATGTCTCAGTTACCTCTTTACAATACCTTAGAGGTCCTTCCTAAAAACACCTTGCCAGGATTAGCCCATGGGGCTGACGAGAACATAGTTCTTCTGTACTATCTACAAACCTATCAAGACAGCCCAAATGGAGATGCTGTCTACAAGTATAGCTATCAAAATTTAAAGAAAAACGGCTTAAGAACCGACACATTAGCAGGACTTAAAGTTCGAGATGAAGTGTTCTCGACTTTTGTCCCGTAAAAATTCTCACGATCTAAGGAAAGAGAGATGCAGAAAAAAACGTACTGGATAATTCTTTTAGGTGGTTTGTTAAGTATTTTACCGCAAACGGTATACGCCCAAAGTAAAATGGATCTCGATGATTTACAAATCAAAGGAGAGCTTCATAACGACGATCGCCTAAGGTTGCTTGCACGCGAAAAAAATAAGCTTAAAAATTTTGTGAAATTTCGCACTGATTTTAGATCGGAAATCACTCAGGGTTTAAGAAAGCCAGCGCCTAAGGTTAAATACTTTCCTGCTGGAACCTTTACCCCTTAGATTACTGACCTTCCGGAGAGGACATTTCTCGAACAGCGAAGTTAATTCCCGTAAAACCTTCATTAATTAAAATGGTCATCACTCGTTTTACATATAATACAGGGGTCTTTTCATCTGCCTGAATATTGATCTGAGTTTTCGGTTTTAATCCTGCGTCTCGAAAGTTGGCCTGAATTTTTTTGAGTCGATGCAATTCGTAGACAAGTCGCGGCATCTCCGGGTCTCGGAAATCAATAGGAGTACCATCGTTTTCCAAAACTTTAGCATCTAGCGAAACAGAATTGGTCGTAATAGAGATAAGCGGTAGTGATTCCAGCGGCTGTGCATTTTCTGCCTCTGGAATTTTTAAATTCTTATTGACAAAAAAAGCTTCTCCCGTCGATGAGAAATTCAGAAGTAGAAAAATAACAAGCATAGAAAACATGTCAATCATCGAAGTTAAAGGCAGATCCACATTCATTTCTCGATCCCCTCCAGCGTTCATGCGTTCTCTAAATCGCTTTAAATCGTATTTTGGACGGATATGATAACCAGGAATACCTACTGAGCGTTTTTGCGAAGAAGACTCTAAACTCATTGAGTGTTGACTCCCACATCGGGAAAGCCGTGACCGACGAGAGTATCGAAAACAGCAATAAGTTTATCATAAGTAACATTGCTATTGTTTTCTGTATTTAATACGATATCGGTTCTATCAGGATACTTCCGTTTCCATTGATTCACAATAGTTGCTAAACGCATTCTATCGACTTCTTGATTGACGTAAGGAATGTTTGTTCCTTTTTCATCTTCTGCCATTTCAATATGATTTTTTAGAATGGTTACATTGAGTTTTACCTTCTTTTCTTCGCTCATGGGAGGAGGTGAATCCGAAGACGTGGTGCTGGCCGTATCGGTAGAGAGCATTGCTACCTTATTCCACACAGCTGTAAGAAGCAGCATCACTACCAATAGCGCAAATAGTCCAATAAAAGGCGTCATATTTAATTCGACGTTAACCTTTTTAGCCACGACCACCTCTAAGTTTACTTTTGTTGGCTAAAATAAAATTCAAAGTTGCAACTGCTGACTCATGAACATCATCGATGATTCCTTGAGCCATCGAGTTTAAGTATCCGAAGGCTCCCAAAAGAGGAATAGCGACGATAAGTCCCCAGGCCGTTGTATTCATCGCAGTGGCAATCGCATTTGCTAGGAGCGTGGCTTTTTCAGCAGGTGCTACGTTTGCGACAGCGGCAAAAGCTCCAATAAGACCCGTCACTGTTCCCAGCAGCCCCAGCAGTGTGGCAATGTTAGATAACGTCGCAAGAAGGCCAATCCTTTTTTCCACTTTGGGAATCTCTCTTAAAGCAACGGCGTCCATGGCTGTTTGAACTTCTTCAGCATCGCCGTTGTTGGCCACAGCAACCAGCCCCGAACGGACAATATTGGTGAGAGGGTTTCTGATTTGAGCCGTCACAGCCATCGCCTTTTCTAGATTCCCTTGCAAGATGTAGCTATTGATGTGATTTAAAAGCTCGTCTTTTTTAATGGAAGAGGCTTTTTTTAAAACCATAAATCTTTCAAATGCGAGAGCAAATCCAATCATTGAAGTGAGTGATATGGCATGCATAAAAGGGCCACCTTTTAGGTACTGGGCAAATAAGTCTGACATTTTTAGCTCCGGTTTGCTGTGTTGATATCGTTATTATCTTAAAATTATGCAAAGGGAGCTATCAGTAAAAAATTTATCTAGACGTGTGGCTAGGATATTGGACTACATGCGACCGAAAGGAAATCCAATTGTCGGTTCTGTCGAGGCACCGTTTTTGGCTGCCGGAAACTTCATTTTCTCAAAGACGGTGATGACACAGTTATTTAAGGAATCGGCATTGCGTACGCTTGAGTTTTTGACCTTAGCCCATTTTACTTTTCCCGAGGGAGTGATATGCCAACCATATTCGACACGGCCCTGTAGTCCGGGAGCCGATAGAAGGGCCCGTTCATAACATTGTTGGATTTTTCCTGCATTTTGTTTTACAACAGCCATAACTTGCTTTTGGGTCAAGCCTTCCGTTCGGTTTACTTTCATGAGTCGAGGAGTACCAATAACAGCTCCTGCTACTCCGCGACTTCCTGCCGAACCTTTTACACCTTGAACACCATAACCAGTTCCCGTGCCATAGCCTTTACCTTTAGTTTTGACTCCTGAAGAAACTCCACCGGAAGCAGCAAGCTTTCCACCTTTTGACTTTAGAGTTCCAATCAACCCAGTGGAATTCAGTGTTTTGGGGGCACCACCAGCATTAGGATTAATATTTAAAGCGACCGGCATATTTGTTGGGTTGGGAGTTGGGGCGCCTAGGGCACCCAGAGCCGCGAGGGCAC
>JAGRAG010000213.1 GCA_020435025.1 Bdellovibrionales bacterium
AATATGATATAAAGTCTTGAATTTAGGTTAATTTAGTGAAAATTTGCGAGAGTTTAGTCATACTTGAGAAAGCCATAAGAGGGATGAAATGAAACCGACTTCACGAAGACTTTTCCAGCTACTTCTTTTAAGTCAAATGATGTTTATTGGTGCCATCGCGTCTGCAGAATCAGACCGTGCCGAAGACCCTTGTTACAAACCATTTTGGAAAACCAAACTCAATGACACCGGCAAACGCATTCCCTATCTCACGTATGTCAAAAAATCCGCCGAAGAACTCTCACTCCCCGAGCGTTACGCGTGCGAATATGGCTCCATGGGTTCCGTACAAACAGCTGATTTGAAAATTGAAACATGTCGTGAGTGTTCAACTTATGATGGAAATCCATTTCGGCAGCTTCATGAAGAGCTTTCAACAAAGGTCAGTTTGTTTGAAAAGAGTCCAGCGTTGCGAGACCTTACTAGGTCAGAAAAAGAAAAATTTGGAGGATCTGGTGCTATAATTCCGACGGAAGACTGTATTACGCCTGGTGTAGGTCGTTGTCCCAATGGAAGCGGAACTTTAGTTTTGGAAAACCAGAATGTCGTGATTGCATGTAAGCATGAATTTTTTAAAGATGATGGGACTCCTCGTAATAAATATTCTAGTAATTCTGCGCAGTGGTGGTCGGGTTACAGTTTTAGAGCGTGGACAGGGAATTATTACGACCAAATTGAATTTGAAAGAGGTATTGATTTGAGTGGCGTTAAAGGAAATCCTCAAGATAGCGAATTGGTTATATTGAAGTTAAAACGTCCAATGTCTAATGTAGATGCGATGGGGCTCGTAGATTTTGACGACAATCTTCTAAAATATGGAAAAAAACATCCACCTATTTTGGTAGCCCATCACTATGTTAATGTTGCAAATAATGACTATAGTCAGCATATTCAAAAAATTTCAGATCGAGTTGAGGTAACCCAGACTTTGGACGTTTCAGATTTTTCTGTGGATGGAGCTTTGGCTAAAGGAAAGCGAAAAATCGTATATCATCGTGGAAATACTTATATTGGTGCTTCAGGTGGGAGTTTGACCTATTTAGTAAATAGTCTGCCTTATCTAGCTGCTGTTCACTGTGGAGGCACAGGGGCTGAAACCGGGCGCGGAGAAGTGGTCAAAAGACCGGCGAACGAGTTTATTGCGAATAGGGCGATTGGCATATCCCCTGTCGTAAGATCGCAAGCGGAAAAGTTGTCGAATTATTAGACAGGTCCTTTTTTTATTAGCTAGTCTAAAGTAATGCATACGATGTTCCGAATAGAGACACTGGGGAGGAAGTCTTTATGGAGAACATCGTTTTTCGGTATATAAAATTTATTTCTATTGGAACAATCATTTTCTCTTTCTTAACTGTAAGCCCTGTAGTTGGTGATGAGTTAGATGATGTAGATGCCGAATTTCAAAATCTACCAACTGGTAATCAAAATAGTAAATTTACTTTGTGTCTAGATAGTAGAAATTATGACGAGTGTTCTAGGATGAGCCGACATGAGGGAGATTTATATAAGCAGGCTCTAGATGACAATATGAACGGAAATCCAATTACCGATCCAAGCACGATTGGCATTATAAATCGAGTAAGGACATGTCAGATGCAAATCGAAGCGAGTTGTCGTAGCGACGTAAGAGAAACCGCGGAGATTCCACTATCTATTTCATCAGGAAAGCAAGCTTCTGGTGATGGTGTGGATAATGAAGATTCTCCTGCTCCAGCTGGCTCAGGTTCAGTTGCTTCTCTTCCTGGAGATGCTGAAATCGCGCAAGGAATCCAAGCCTGCGAACAGAGCAAAACCGGTGCATACACCTGCTGTCAAGACCCTGTGAAATGTGTCAACGAAGATAGCGAATTTAGTTTAGGCAACATGCAGATGATTACGGCACTGGCGCAAGCGGGATCGGCACTCTCGGGTGGCGGTCTTGAAGAGCAGTGTAAACGGGCTCAGTCTTTGAATAACTTTGGGGCTATTGCTAACTCGGCGATGGCCGTCACCTGTCAAACGCAAAAGGGAAAGTGTGAAGATGTTTGTGGTGAGCTTGGGGCTACCTATGAGACGCACTATCAGCAGTGTTTAGCAGCTCAGAAGGCTGATGCCACTATTAGTTGTACAAAATATCAAACGGCAGCTAGTACATTAAAACGCAGAGCCTCTAGCTGCCAGGCGCTGGCCGGTCAGGTCCAAGACATGGGGCTTGCAGCAGTTTCGCAAGTTCAGGCCGCTAAAATGGCGCAGCTTTGTGCGGAACAGGCCGGGGCATCGCAAACAGCGTTTAATACAGATGGGGTTTCGACCGACTGTACAGACCCGGCTAATGCTTCCAATCCGTTTTGTAAAAACTGTGCCGATCCAGCCATGGCCAATGATCCTGTCTGTCAACAGATCAATGCAACAGGTGGAAATACCTATCAAAGTGGTGATACGTACAATGCCGGCGGAGGTGCTAGTCAGTATGCCGGACAGGATGGAGTAGATACAGGTGATGATTCCCTGCTAGTGGATCAGGGAATCAATTTTGGCGAAAACCAGGCCGTTGCGGCGAAATCTACTGGAGTTCGACCTGGTGGTGGAGGAATGCCTGGCGGTGGTGGCGGAGGAGGCTCTCCTTTCGCGGGTCAAGGTGGCCCCAGAGGCCCTGGTAAGAGTGCATTTAAAACAGACACCCTGCATGGGGTCTCAGGTGGTGGTGGCTATTCGGTTTCGGGAATGGGCTTTCAGAATCCAGGAGGTGGTGGTAGCAGCTATAAAGGCTACGGCTCAAGAGATTTTGAGGCCAACAAACGAATGAAGAAATTTAACCTTAAAGACTTTATTCCTAAGGTTCATAAGCCACTTTTGGATCGAACGCCAGCGGGACAAATTGCAAAGGATATTGGTTCCTCAAATTCTAAAAATGTCTTCCAGAAAGTGCATGATCTGTTTGTAAGACATTGCAAATCAGGTGACTTTTATGATTGCCAAAACATCAAACAACAGCAGATCATCCTAATGCCTGCTGCTAACGCCTCTTCTGATATCCCTAGCCCAGGGAAAGGACGCTTTCCGGCAAGCGTTGCGATGCAAGAAAGTAAAAACAGTTGTGTCACTGATTATCGAAAAAAGTACTGCGTTAAACAGTATGCGAATCAAAGTTGTTATAATAAAGCGGTGGCCTACTGTAAGTAAGTTGTGATTTTAAACTTTTGAATTTAGAAAATCTTTTTAAAACAACAAAAGCCCCTTTGCAGGGGCTTTTGTTGTGTCTAGATTGTTAGGTGACTGAGAAGATCAAATCAGGATGATTTGATAAGGTAGGATCACTTCTCAGATTCAGAGCCTAACCATTTTTTAAAAAAGCTACCGTTTCCGGATTTCACTTCAATCTTTTTGGCCTCCTTTGCCTCGTCCTTGGCTTTGGGTATCATTAGTTCTAAAACACCGGCTTCATAGTGAGCCTCAATATCCTTATCAGTGACTCCTTCTGGGAGTTTAAAAGACCGCTCAAATTTTCCGTAGTACTTTTCACTGCGAGAAACTCCATTTTCATTTGATTTGAAATCTTTTGTTCTTTCACCAGAGATTGTGAGATAACCATCTTCTAATTCTACATGAATGTCTTTTTCTTTGATTCCAGGCAAATCCAAGCTGAGTAAAAATGCTTCTTCAGTTTCCTCAATATCGCATTTTGGTTTCATGCCCGCATACTGATTCACTGCTGGAGTGGTAAAGAAGTTGTCAAAAAAGTTATCCCAATCAGCCATTGTTGAAGAAAATGTTGGTCTATAAGTGGGTATTACATGTTTCATAACGGACCTCCTTAAAATGAATTCCTTTTACAATTAAAACATGGGGACGCAATTTTATTCGTCAAGACGATTTTGTGATAATTTTTTAAACACCTGTAATTATTAGGCAAAACAAGGTCTAATTAGCTGGTTTTGTAAATTACTATTTTTCCAGCCGCTGGAATTAGTAAAAGACCTGTCCACCCAAACTGGCTTTTAAAAAAGGTCAGAAATAATACAAACTGCTTTTTAACTGCGAATGAAAGTTCAGATCCCTTAAAATCCCAATACGATTGTATGCAGATCACAATGGGATTTTTAAGGGATCTGAACTTTCATCCACAATTAAAAGGCAGTTTAAACAATCTATTAAAGAACTAGGTTGAACCATGTGGAAACAACTAGATCAAAGGCAGGACTGTTTGGACTTTCATCTAAGCTCCCTGTCTTTAGCTTTTTATAAAATCGGTATTGGGTATATCCTTTAAATGTATTTTTGTTTTTTAATGTCAGGAGTCGGCAATGAAATGGATTTTTTCATTTGTATTTCTAATAAGTGTTTCCATCTCTTCATGGGCTTGGGTGAGTGCCAGTTATCAAAGGGGAAAAAGCAAGGCTTGCCCCACGGGAAGTTGTGTCTGTGACCAGGGATTTATCTCTAAAACGGTTTGCGTTGAGGCAAGTAAAGTCATCAACCCAAAAACAAGTCAACCATTTGCTCCCTCTGCTTACAACACGACTTACAATGACGGTCAGCCATGGCTTGAAGCTGACTTTTATAGCGCGGCTAATGATGCTTTAAGGCAACGACGAGCTAACCCTACCGCTTTTTATGAGCGAGCCACTTCGGCTTTAGATAAAAGTGAGAGAGATGCCAAGGCCGCGGAAAGACAATTGGCGGAACTAGAACGGAGGCAAGCAGCGCTTGTTAGAACCGGAGCGGTAAAGGTGACTCCCGAAGTCGCTGTCGCCGCAGTGACGGGAGATGCTAGAGATTTGGCAAGAGTTCGTCAGGCTGTCGAGGCATCTTTGCGAAAGGCAGAGCTGGTAGATGCTCAATTAGCTGAAAGCCGAAAAAACGTCGAAGCTCTTGCGAGAGTGGTTGATGACAACAGAGCTACTGCTGCTCAAGCCTTTAGTGACGCTTCAGATGTTCACGGGCAAGCCGCTCTCGCTGCTAACCGAGAAGAAGCGGATAAGAAAAACAAAGCCCGACTTGCGAAATTAAGGCAGGCCTATAAGGATGAAGTTCACAAAAGTGACATTCGCAAAAGAATCTGGGATTTCAATAAAAAATATGACGAAATTGAAGACCGACTTGATGAAGTTAAAGACTTTTATGACAACACTCTTTTGGCCGTTTATATGCAAGCCAAACTGCAAAAAATCGAAGAGCAGTTTTGCGGAGCTCAAAAGAAGTGTTCTGTGGATCCAAAGGCTAAAGACCTCTTTGAATTAGATAAGGTATTTAATCGACAACACACTCGCCCGGCTTCATCAGATGAGGGCGCGAGATAAAAGTCAGTTGATGAGTTTGTAAATAGACCTAGAGGATCGCTCAATTAAAGAGCGATCAGTCATTTCGAGCTCCATGCATGATCCAGGCTTCCACTTGGCGAACAAACTTAGTAGCCAGAAGTCCATTGTCTTGAGGCATTGGGTTATTTATATCAGTCATTCTTTGGTAGATTCGGCTGTTCTCCAAGTCCCCTGCCATGACCTTTTGACTTAAGCTCTGCCAGTTAGTGATATCAAAATTGCCCTTTAAGTCCGTAGAATTGTGGCAGTGAACGCAGTTGGCTTCAAAAACTCCATCTGTAGCAAGTAGCTCTGAGAGCTTAAGTGGGAGATACCCATTGGCTTTTAAACAGCCAATGGCACCTTCGATTCCCTTGTTGTCAATACAAGTGTCTAAATTCACCTGTTCCAGTGTGGCTGTCTTTAAACCATTTTTCTCTAAACAGGTGACGATGTTTTCTTCTCCGACTAAATCTCGACACTGAAAAAGATCATCGGTTGTTGGAACCAGATTAGCTACTTCTTTTTTTCGAAGACACTTAGAAATATTTTGAACACCGACCACAGCAATACAGCTGTCAATCAGAGCCTGCGGCTCTTGCCCATCTGTGATCAAATCAGCCAAGTTGTAGCCATTTTTTTCAAGGCAACTAGCTATATTAGATTCTCCAACATCTTCAGCACAGGCAGAAATGAGTACTTGTTGAAGTGTGTCGGGAATGAATTTATTGATTCGAAGACACTTAGAGATGTTATCGATTCCTACGTTGGATTCGCAGGTCTCTAGATTAGCTTGAGTAGCCACTCCTACAGGAATCTCTGAATTAAATAAACAGTAACCCAGTTTGTCCATACCCGAGGCAATGTTGCAAACAGCGACATCAAACTGGGTAACGATCTTTCGGTTTCTTAAGTAACCTCGATTTCTTAAGCATTTTTCTACACTTTCCACGCCGACTGCATCAATGCAACTATTGATAGTTTCTTGTGTTAGGTCTTTAGGTAAAATGGCATTCTTAGTTAGACAAGCGGCAATTTTGTTGGGGCCGACATTTAAATAACAGGTGTCAATGTCCAGCTGTTTGACTTCTCTGTAACCAGCAACTGGAACTTTATTGGCAGTTAAACATTTTGCCACCCACATATTTAAAATTAGGCCTGATGCCGAAAACTTGGATCTGCAACTGTCGACCAACTCTTGAGTGAGTTCTACAGGAACGATGGAGTTCTTTGTCGCGCAAGCAGCCAGTTTTTCTAGCCCCACATTGTTCACACAAGTATTCATTTGAGCGAAATCAAAATTAGCTTTTTGGGTGGGTCCTTCTGAGGAGAAGTTCTGTCCATTTTCAAAAGGAGTGAATCCTTCTTGGCAGTTTTGAAACGAAATCATGAGAATTAGGGATAGAAAAATCCCCAGGTAAACACGATAGGACATACACTCCTCCATCACAATAGGATATCTATAGTCTATCGCCTTATCGTAAATTCTTAGAGCTTTCTTAGTGCAGAGTCTCAAATTAGTACGGTAACTCAGTTATTTTATTTGCAATATTCTTATCTTCATAGAACGGAGATTTCATAGTGTTAGCAAGTCTCAAAATGAGCCATCATGAATTCAGTAAGCTGAACCTGGCCTTTCACGCGCAGTTCCGCAGCTGCGATGCAGACATTTATGGCTGCTTCGCCTGGCGAGGACTGTCTGAGCATGAAAGGCCAGGTTCAGCTTACTGAATCCATGATGGCTCATTTTGAGACGTTTTCTAGACTTGGTGCCGGTAGCGAATTTTATAGGATATTTATATGATTAAAGGATGATTCGTTTTTCACATACCTATAAGACCTACCCAGGCCCCACTCATGCTCTTCGTGACATCAATTTGAATATCGATAAGGGGGAGTTTGTTTATTTAACTGGTCCAAGTGGGACGGGAAAGACCACGCTCTTTCGTTTGATTTCTGCGTTTTTGCTGCCTAGTTCTAGAACCGTTGAGGTGGCCGGTTATAATCTTTCCAAAATGAAACCTACGGATGTTCCGCTATTTCGGCGACGGATCGGTGTTATTTACCAGGACTTCCGGTTGCTCCAATCGCGGACTGTTTTTGAAAACGTGGCTCTGCCTTTAGAGATTCGTGGAGAGCGACCAGGTTATATAGATCAACGAGTCAAAGAAATGATCGACTCAGTTGGTCTATACATCAAAAAAGATGTGTATCCGTGTCAACTTTCCGGAGGAGAGCAGCAGCGGGTGGCCATTGCTCGGGCTTTGATTCATCACCCGTCCGTTCTCATTGCCGATGAGCCAACGGGAAATTTAGACCCAGATCTTTCAGAGGACATCATTGATCTTTTAGACAAGGTGAACGCGCAAGGGACGACGGTTTTCGTCGCGACACATGATCATGATCTGGTGAGAAGGACGTCAAAAAGAACGATTCATATTGAAGAAGGGCAAGTTGTTTCCGGAGCAAAACCATTTCTCAACCAACCTTCTCTTGTCTGAGAAAATTGAATATGGTAAGTAAGAACTCATGAAACGACATTATAAATTTGTGCTTATTTTTGTTCCTATGGCCCTTTTAATTTCTTGCGCGGAAATGCGAAAGGTCACCTACCCGCCTAACTTCGTTTATATTGAAAAGTCAGATGTGAAAAACACCATGTCGGTTTTTGCTGAAAATATTTTTGAAATTGATCGAGTTCTACAGGGTGCAAAAAGTGACAAAGAGATTGACCGAAGCCGCATTATCGCCGCAATGGATTCCATTTTGTCTGCGGCAAGTCACTTAGACCAAGAGAAAACCGAAACCAATCACCGGGTCATTGATCACAACTTGGATATCTTTCGGCAGTCCGTTCAGCAGGCTCGGCAAATGGCTCAAAAGACCCCACCGAATTATTACTTGGCAGGGCAACTTGCAGGTCAGTGCATGGCCTGTCATAAGTTGCGTCGTCCTTAATGTTAGTCAGTGCCTTCGAACTTTTTAAGCTAGGAATTGGGCCATCTAGTTCACACACGGTCGGTCCTATGAAAGCCGCCTATCTATTTGCTCAAGAGCTGAAGCAACATTCTAGTTATGATGAACTTTTTCGAATTCGCGTAGAGCTATTTGGCTCGTTAGGTTTGACTGGAAAAGGTCATGGTACAGATAAGGCCTTGGTTTTGGGTTTAGAGGGCTACTGGCCGGAAACTGTTGATGACAGTGTTGGTCTGAATCGCTTGTCTGAGGTAGATCTTGCTGGTGAACTTAATTTTTTTCAAGACCGCCCTATCGCTTTTTCTCCTCGTCAGGATATTGTCTTTCACCAGGATCGTTCTTTGTCGTTACATCCGAATGGCATTTCTTGTATTGCTGAAAATGCGGATGGTCTGTTGCTCTTACAAAAAGAATATTTTTCTGTTGGTGGAGGATTTGTTTTAGATGCTCATGGCAATCCTTTGGAAGAAGAGATTCCCTTAAAAAAACCCCTTCCCTACCCGTTTAGTACCGGAGAGCAACTTTTAAATCTGTGCCGTCAAAATCAGATTTCAATTAGCCAATTAGTTTTAGAAAATGAGAAGTGTTGGCGAGAAGAATCGGAGATTTTAGAGGGGCTTTTCAAGATTTGGAAGGCAATGGAGGCCAGTATTACACGAGGCTGTCATGCCGAGGGAGTTCTTCCTGGCGGGTTGAATGTTCGGCGACGTGCTTCAGCTTTGAATCGTCGTTTGCAGAATCTGTCGGAGTCCGAGGTAGACAGTCTGTCCCTTTTGGATTTTGTAAATCTATATGCCTTAGCCGTCAGTGAAGAAAATGCAGCAGGAGGTCGAGTGGTGACGGCTCCAACAAATGGGGCTGCTGGAATCGTTCCCGCGGTTTTGGCTTATTACCAAAGAACAAAGCAAGAGTTAAAAGAATTCGAAGTGATGAAATTTTTTTTAGCAGCAACTGCTGTGGGAGCTTTGTGTAAAAAGAATGCTTCTATTTCAGGTGCCGAGGTGGGCTGTCAGGGCGAAGTGGGTGTGGCCTGTTCTATGGCAGCAGCAGGGCTTGCAGAGCTTATGGGAGGGACTCCTGCGCAGGTTGAAAATGCGGCGGAAATTGCTATCGAGCACAACTTGGGGTTGACTTGTGATCCCGTAGGGGGACTTGTACAGATTCCGTGTATTGAAAGAAACGCAATGGGTGCCGTTAAGGCTATAAATGCCGCTCGAATTGCCGTGCGCGAGGACGGAGTTCATAAGGTTTCGTTAGACAAGGTCATCGAGACTCTTCGTCAGACTGGGGCAGATATGCAGACGAAATATAAGGAAACGGCTCAGGGTGGATTGGCCGTTAATATTATCGAGTGTTAGGGTTCTAACTTTTTTTTAATTCCGTCGAAAAATCCGTATTTTTTAAAAAACATTTCTTGCAGCGTTTCATGCGGAAGATGGACTCGTCAAATAACCGTTATTCGTGCTCGCCCCTATGGCAAAAGAGTGCTAAGGTGGGCCCACTATGAAACAGCTATATATTACCGTAAAAACAGAATATCCCAGTGCCATTCCTATTCGTAACCTTACTTATTCTTCAACACGCATTCTGCAGGAAAGAGGATTTACAAAGGACAACACGCTTTTTGCGACGTCCCTGTGTCGAGATGAACTCAATCAGTACAGCCAGTATGAGTTTTATAAAGAATGGGGATTAGGCTTTCAGTTTGGTGGATTGGCAGGGTTTCCCACATGTGGTGAAGTCGGCTTAGGCGCTTTTGCTGATCATATTCCTGATCAGGGGAAGGTGTTTGTTTTTTACGGATCTCATATCGGTTTGGATGAATCGGGTCATCTTGGGGAACTCAAGCGGCCAGGTCAAACGCGAAGAACAGTTTCCTGTGGCTCTCTGGCCAGAGTCTTTTCTGACTTAAAGTCTGGATCTGAATCGACTAATAAAGTTCGATGTGAGCAAGACTTTTTATACTCGCAGTTGCAAGAAATTATTAATCCAAATGAAATAGCCACTCTGACTTTTAAAGACTTAACGGATTTCGTATTTGATCATATTTCTGAATCACTGAAGCAGTTGCTAGAGGTCTGTGATCCGCAAAATTTAGCCCTTTTGGGGGGTGTTCTTATCAATACGGGTCGAGATGAGGATTTCTTTGTCCCTAAAGAGTTTGTCGTCTCCGGCGAGGATCTGTTACCATTATTAAAGTCACCTTAATAGAGGCTATTTTTCAAAACATTTTCTTGTGAATCAGGGGGATCTGGTAATGAGTTTTGAAGAAAAAATCCCTGTTCTAGAATCCGGCGAAATCCTTTACGAAGGTGAGAAGCTTATTTATGAGACACCTCATGCATCGCATGTGGTCTTTTTCCCTCGTCGTTACGATTACCTAATAAAAATGATGGATGGGAAAAACTCGATTCAAGATATTATGGCAAGCCTTTACGGCAGCCGTACTTCCGTCACATTTAAGGATCTTTTTGAGTGTATTGGCGCTTTAGTAGACGCAAATATTATTCGCAATATTGAAAAAAGCGAGATTTCAAGTGAGGATGTCACAAGGGTCTCTGATGCACGGATTCCATTACTATCAAAGCAGTGGTACAGCCAGGCTATTAAGGCAAAGACGATCATCAAAAGACCGCATTTTCTTATTTTTTCAACTTTGGCTTTGGCTATCGTTTTTTTGGGGCTTTTTAGTTTTATCCAATTTTTGGATCTTAAGTATCTTAATCAGTTTTTAAAAATAGACGATTCCTATTTTAAAGGGATCATATACTTTTTTGTTTGTAATTCGGTCATCCTGTCGAGCAAATCTTTAATGAAGTATCTGTTGGTTTTGATGGCTACTGGAAGAGCTTATAACTTACGTTTTCAGATTAATTTTTTTTCAGTTTCCTTACGGGTTGATGACTCTTCTATTTTTACGTTGCCTCAAAAGTGGCTTGGGTTTTTGTATGGAATGGCCAATTTGTGTGGGTATTTCTTTTTAGTATTTGTGTATTCTATGGTCTTTACGGATGTTGTTATGACAGAGCAACTTTATATAATGGCTCTGCTTTATACTTTGGTTGATCTTGATCCATTTAGAAGTTCAGATACGAATAAGATGCTGCGACTGTTTTTCGAAGAAGAGAATATGGATCATCTTTTGCCTTACCTCAAAAAAAAGGCCTTGTTGGCTGTTCGATTTAAGATCTCAAATCGAAAAAAGGAAACATTGTATATTGTCTATTCGACATTGGCGGTGGCTTGGCTTGTAGTCAGTGTCGAAGTCGCTTTTAGTTTACTAGATCGTGTTTTGCCAAATTTAGTGGCTGCCGTTTTAATGGGATCGTTTTTAGATCAGATCTCAGCTGCTGTCATAGGCTTGTCGTTTTCAATTATAGGGCTTTATTTGGCATTTGATTTGCTGAATTTATTTTTTTCAGGTCTCGTTCGCCCGTTTTTGAAGTCGGCCAAGTTGATTGATGTGCGTAGCTCACGCTTGGTAGACTTTTCGTCTGATCAAGTTTTAGAAATTATCAGATCCACAGCTCTATTTAATGAGTTGGATCATGGTTTTTTAGATCGGTTTTTAGAAACCGGGGCGTTTTTCAGATTTCATGATAGGGAACCAATTTTGTATCAAGGTGACGAAGGAACCTCGATGTATGTGATCGTTGAAGGGGCTGCTAAAGTTGTTCATCATCAGGAGAGCGGATTGGAAAGAACTATTGCTCATTTAGAAACGGGGGCCATTTTTGGAGAACAGGCCTTGATTTCTGGAGTTTTACGAAGTGCAGATGTCATTGCCTCCGGTCCAACAACGGTGTTTCAGATTACCAAAGAAAGATTTGAATTGATCAGGCAAAAATTCCCTGATTCAGGAAAACTACTTCATCGAATTGAGCTCAATCAGTTTCTTTGTTCCAGCGAGGTGTTTCAAGATATACCCAAAGAGATCGCCTCTCTTTTTACTAAAGAAGGTTCTTATGTAGAATCGGAACAGGGAGATTTCGTGTTTAAGCAGGGTGAACTATCTAAAGATTTTTATCTGATTTTGCGAGGTGAGGCCGAGGTTCTTATTGGTAATGAATTGGTGGCCACCATAGAGCAGGGAGGCTTTTTTGGTGAGATGGCATTATTCCGAAATGCTCCTCGAAATGCATCGATTCGTATGAAAACAAAAGGGACACTTTTCAGGCTTTCAAAGGAGAGTTTTTGGAAAATTGTTTCGCAAAATATTCAACTGGCCATGTATTTAGAAACTGTTGCTGAGTTGAGGTCTTTGGAAGATCAACAGGAGGCGAGTTGATGTTTTCTTTGTTAAAGATTCTTCCAATGAGCGTTTTTGTAGGAGCTGGTGTTACATCGAGCCCTAAATTGAAGGCCAAGATAAATAAGGTGATGAATATTACTAAAGTAGCATCTGTTCAGATGGAATTAAATAGTATTAGTAAGATGATCTATTTAGATAGTTTAGATGGCAGTCATCCTCGCGAAGACCAATTCTCTGATTATGTTCGTAGAAACATGCAAGTACAAAAGGGCCAAACCAGGGATGTGGCCTCGGACATGTTTGGTGTCCCCTACCGCTACACCTTAAGAAACAAAAGTTTTACGATCACTAGTGCCGGCTTAGATGGTCGATTTAACACCGAAGACGACCTCCACGCCGGCTTCGAAATATAGGTACCTAAATGTAGATGCCGACGGCTTGGGCCATTTTCACCCAACGGTGGTTAGGATCGACAAGACGTGGGGGTTGCATGAGCTCTTCAAGTGGGGCGACTTGGACGACACCCTGTCGATAGACGGCTGCTTTAAACCAATCTTTTTGATGCACTAATTGTGCTACTTGCACACCCATTGCCAGAGTTAAGAAGCGATCTGTGGTCGTTGGAGGTTTACTTCGTTGAAGATGGCCGAGAACAATATGTCGACTCTCCCAATCTGTGGAATGTTGGACCCAGTGGGCCATACTTTCCCCTATACCTCCCAGTCGTTCAGGCTGCGGAGCCTCTGGAACATGGAAGGCCACTTCTGGGCTCTCTCCTTCAGCAAAGGCGCCTTCAGAGACAACGCAGACCAATCCACGTTGAGTGTTCTTTTTTTCAAGAATAAATTTTTTAAGCTCCTCGCGATGAAAAGGTCTTTCGGGAATTAAAATGACGTCCGCATAGGCCGACATACCGCCACCGAGGGCAATCCATCCTGCCGTTCGGCCCATCACTTCAATGACCATAACTCTTTTATGAGCATGAGCTGTGTACCTTAAGGCATCTACGGATTCTGCAACAACAGAGCATGCTGTATCGTAACCAAAAGTGATATCGGTTCCTGCAAGATCATTATCAATGGTTTTGGGAACTCCGATTAGGTGAATATCGTTTTTAAAGCTCTTTAGTCCGTTAAAAGTGCCGTCTCCTCCGGCCACTATCAATCCATCTAAATTCAGTTTTTTATAGCACTCCAAAAACTCCGCTTCTCGCCCTTCCGTCCCGCATTTGTTAGAAGTTCCTAGTGCTGTCCCAGCATGACTGTGCAGGCCCTCTAGAAAAGGAGCTTCAATAGGAAAAACCTGACCAGCAAAGACTCCCTCGAAGCCATCTCGAATTCCAATAACCTGATGTCCTAATGACAAGAGAGTTTTTCCGGCAGCCTCAATCACACCGTTTAAGCCAGGAGCATCTCCGCCTCCAGTTAGTATTCCAATACGCATACTTTCTCCAATGTTTCAAAGACAGCTGCAAAGCCTTTATGGGATGAGACCAATTAAATAGGAGGCTGTTTTAAAGCAAAAAGTGTAAGTTCACGAAAAAAAGAGAGCAAGTGATTTTATTTTCGTGCATCGAGTTGTGAAGTTTTCCACATAGGGTGTGCATAAAACCAGTGCATTGGGATGTAAAAAGCTGAATGGAAGAGAGTTTGAGCAAGATGCGCAAAATTTAGAAATTTTTCAAACCGCATACAGGGATGAGATATTTTTTCGAAAAACTTTTCTAGTATTGAAACCCAAAACGGCACCATTTAAGATCGCCCCCATGTCTCATCTGGTTTGGAAATCAATATCTATCGCAGCTGTATTTTTGATAGTGATAGTCAATCATGTGCAGGCGGCCCAACAATCAGCACCCTCTCCGTCAAATCAGCTTAGGGTTCAAGCCGAATGTGAGAGGCTGCTCTCGGCTCCACCAACCCACTCGTTTCCACGAACTTATCACATCATGCCACGGCTTTTTAAAGGGGGTCTTAATGGAATTGAAGCTGAACTCCCAAATCTAAAAAGGCTAGGAATTGATGCGATTTGGTTAGGTCCCGTTCATCCTCAAACTCTAGATGTCCATTACTATCTGGAAAATGGAGAGACTCGTTCAACGCTTAATGATCACGGATATTGGGTTGCCGATCATGGAGCTGTTGATTCTAATCTGGGGGGTGAGGCGGCCTTTGAAAGATTACTAAATACGGCACAATCTCTAGGCATAAAGGTACTTTTAGATATTCCAGTCAATCACATGGGCTACGGCGATGAATTGCAGTTTGGTGGTCGTTCTATTGTCCCGAGTGAGCGGCCTGAACTGTTTTTACAGGGACGAGGATTAGTAGCTGCTGACTATGAGCATTTCGAGTCGTTAGAAAGTGCAGATGAGCTTGTGGCCAAGCAAGAAGAGATTTCACAGATGCGACTGATGGGTCTTAATGATCTAAACCATGCACATCCGGAGGTTCGAGAGTACTTGTTGCGGAGTTATAAAAAATTTATTGATATGGGCGTGTCTGGTTTTCGAGTCGATGCAGTAAAACATCTTCCCATTGAATTTTTGGTGTGGTTTGTGAACTCTTTAGATCAATATGGACAACGCCACCATCAAGATCTTATTTTTTTGTTGGAGTTTCTTACGCATCGTGAAAGAACGTTTGAGGTTTTTTCAGAACAGATTCTTGCACGACTTAAGAATCCACAGAATGTGTTTATGATTGATTTTCCATTGCAATCATATCTGAGATCAACTCATTGGAACACGCAGCTTTTAGGTGAAGTGGTTGAGTTTTTAAAGGTGAATCGAGGAAGTGACCGTGCCTGGAGTTCTCACTATATTCCTATGTTCGTCGATCATGATTTTGGAGGACCACTTCCACATCCTATGAGTGAGTTGCTAGTGCATGTGATCGGCGATTTTTCAAGCCAGCAGCCAACGATGATTCATCACGGGAGTGAACAGTCTGGGCATCTGCAGTCAGGTCGACAACACGTTGATTTTTTAAAAGCTAACGGAGATATCGGTCAGGTCTTAAAAGGCATTCATCGAGGTCGTCACAAAATCGATCCTCAGGGTCTCGGGGTGAATGTTCATATTTGGGGTGTTTTTGAAGGAGTTACGGTGATTGAGCAAGAAGGCACCCATGGGCATCAGTACTTGTTTGCAACTATGCAGGATTCTTCTTCCCATTTAATTTGGCAGTTGCCAAAAGAGATTGCGACAAGGTTAAAGCTTCAGCAGCAGATGTTTTTATCTGGTGAAGCGAAGTGGAATGTGGATTTGGATGGAACTTTGAACCTTTCTCTGCCGGATAAAGGTTTTGCCATTTTATCTTCGGTGCAAGCTCCCTGAGACATTTTTTATAAGGCCAACTTTGCTGTTTATTAGGATGACTGACCCATCTATATTTTCAAGAGAGTCCACAGAACTATCAATTAAAACAATGCGTCCACGAACATTTGAAATGGTACCAACACTCATTTGACGGACCCATACAATTCCTCGAACTTCATTGATTTTTCCAACAGATCCGCCGCCGACCTCTCCCATGATTCGTACTCCTCCGTAGACATTTTCAAGGATTTGGAGGCTTTCAGTTGATATACAGGTCAATCCTAAATGTTTTCTAAGTGATCTAATGGTGTGAGAAACGACACCTAACATTCCCGAAGAACCATATTGTCCATCAATGCTTCCAATGGAAACCGCGTTTAAAGACATAATACTTCGAATATCTGTAACACTATGAATGTCTCGGGCGACAACACGAGCTATGCTGTGAACCTTATGTAGTTCTGAAACCAACTCGGCGCGATCGACTTTGAGGACTCCACTGAAACCATTCACAGAAAGTCGAACGGACTCTTTGATGTGTTTGATTCCAATTTCATTATTGATATTTAGAATTTTGGGTTCTGGATCGATAGGAATGTCGTCAAAAAGAACATTGCGACTTCGACCGATACAGCTATAGAATTGTTTATTATCTCTGTCAGTGTCCTCTTCAATGTCAGGATTGTTCCGTTGACCGTCATCGTTGTGAGAGTTGGGATTTTCATCTTTTGGTGGAGATTCTATGGGAGCAGGAGTGTCTTCGGAAGTTTCAGACGTATGACTAGAGCAGGTAGAGCATTCTTCACCCTGTTTAGTGCTTTGGTCTAAGGTACTGTTGGTGAAGGTAACGTCATCTCCGCAACCAGTTAATGAGATACTTACTGTTGTCAGAACTAGAACTTTTATAGTCCATTTCCATTGCTTTTTGATCACACAGACCCCCCGTCCTGATTCCTATAAATGGCAAATCAGAGACCTAAATGATTAGGATCAGAAGGAAACAAACGATACTAGAGAGGTCTGTGATGTTTATAAAAGAGTACCTTGTCTAAACATTTGACAGAAAAATAACCGGCCATCATGGCCGGTTCCCTGCAACACAATGTACCCCGAAGCGATCTCGAGTGACCTGGAGGACTCCAGATCGTATCGGGAGACTAGGATATGACAGTTGAGAGCTGTGTTTGAGGCAAATAAACACGGCTCTCAATTTTTATATAGCAAGATCACTTCCAACCCAAAGTGCCATTGTTTGTTGTATTGTGTTGATGCCATTGCCAACTCTCGATGAACAATACAGCTGTTCATTATTCACCCAGTTGTCAATCCACCTAGAAGGAACGAAAAATTCAAATGGAGGTGTTATCCAGACCTTGGTTAGGATTTTAAACATTCAAAGGGGTCGGTTTTTCAAGGCTAGTTTATCGGGATACGATAGAGATGAAGACCTCTGAGAATCAAGGGAGAGAGAGTGAAACAAGATCAACTAAAACAATTTATGTTTGTTCCTAAAATCGTGAAGTATGCACTAATTTTTTCGGCTTTAGTATATGTTATTGTCGCAGGCGCTCAGTATCAGTTTCAATATCGAAGTTTTGATGTGGAAGCTTTTCTCGCCAATCAACTGAATTTAATTTTGTCTCTTGTTGCTGTTAGTATGATTGGTGTTGCCAGCGTTCTAAAAAAAATATTAAGCGGAGGAGTTGCTGATAAAGATTTTAATATTATGGACAACAACGAAAAATTAATTTTTTACAAAAAAAAGTTTATACCTTACATTGTCCAGTTGGTTGTTTATGAATCTATAACAATCTATGGTTTAGTTCTTTCCTTTATTAATAAAAATCCGTCTTATATTATACCGTTTGCTATCTTAACTATTGTATTGATGCTAAATACAAAGTTTGAAATTAACAGTACTTCTGTTTCTCGAAGCTATAGTGTCGAGTGACATCACTTTTTTGGAAGAAAAACTGCGTAATGAGTCATAATTGCTTACTCAACTTTTTGAGAGTTCTTTTTTTAACATTTGGTTTGTTGATGTTGGGGTGTCAAACCCCATCAATTGATTTATTTTCTGGAAAAAAAATGCCAGATGTGGATCATGAAATCATTAGTCTTCCCGCACCTCGTAGTGTTTCCTTTTCTAAAGAAGTTCGTCCCATTTTAAATAACCGATGCGTCGTCTGTCATGGATGTTACGATGCTCCTTGCCAGCTCAAGTTATCCTCATACGAGGGTCTTGAAAGAGGAGCCAGTAAGTCCGTTGTCTATGACGGCGCACGCTTAAATCCAGTTGAGCCAACGAGATTGTTTGTAGATGCAAAATCTAAAAAAGAATGGCGAAGCAAAGGCTTCTACTCTGTTTTAAATGAAAGTTCTCATGAAAGTTATCGAGACAATCTTGAAAAGTCCGTATTTTATAGAATGATACAAATGAAGCAACGTCAACCTCAACCACGCACAGGCGCGGTGGCCAAAGAATTGGGCCCCAATCTCAATCGGCAAAACTACTGTCCGACCCAGGAGGAGCTACCCCATTTTATGGAACAGCATTCGAATTGGGGAATGCCGTTTGGGTTGCCGAATTTAACTGAGCGGGAGTATGAAACCTTGGTGCTCTGGTTGGCTCAGGGAGCGCAAACCGATCAAAAAGCTACGCTGCTAAAGAAAGCAGAGCGAAAGTCTCTGAACGCCTGGGAGCAGTTGCTCAACCAAAAGGACTTAAAGTCGCAGTTGATTTCACGCTATCTTTACGAGCACCTTTTTCTAGCTCACATTCAGTTTGTTCAATTTGACAAACGCCGTTTTTATCGTTTGGTTCGCTCTCGAACGCCCTCGGGAAATCCGGTTGATGAAATAGCCACGGTTCGTCCCTATGATAGTCCTGGCGTAGGGGCCCTATACTACCGCTTTGTCGAAGAGTCTTCAGCCATTGTCGCAAAAAATCATTTAGTTTATAAATTAGGTCCTCAAACCTACAAGAGATGGAAGAGTCTATTTTATGACAAGGACTTTCAAGTGACTGCTCTCCCATCCTACGATGTGGATCAAGCTTCGAATCCCTTTCGAACCTTTACTCAGATTCCCGCCTGATCTCGTGCGGAGTTTTTTATGGATACTCCACACTTTTTTATAGAGTCTTTTACTAAAGGACCTGTTTGTCGCGGTCAGGTCGCTTTAAATGTTATTGAAGATCATTTTTGGGTGTTTTTTGTTGATCCTAAAAAAGATATCTCTGTCGTGCAGCCGGAGTTTGCTCGTCGAATGGTTGATTATGGTCGGTTACCGGCAGAACATAAAAGTGAAATCAAAGTGCTCAGTATCTGGACAGACTATTGGCAACAGCAGCAAGAATACATGCGTGCCAAAGAATCTTATATGCAGCAGATTCACAGCAAAGATGAAAACCATGCTTTGGAGCATTTATTGATCTCTAAGAAAACGGGGTTAACGGTGTTTCGTCATTCTGACAGTGCTTCGGTAAGAGAAGGCCTATGGGGGGATTATCCA
>JAGRAG010000214.1 GCA_020435025.1 Bdellovibrionales bacterium
ACTGGGATCAATAAGGTACTTATTTAAATCATCATCCAGTACCAGTCGCTCAATTTCCAATTCCATCTCTTCACTGATCTTATATCCATCGGCACCAAAAATTTTGATACCATTGTCTTGATAGGCATTATGAGAAGCAGAGATCACCACACCTGCATCGGCTCGCATATTCTGCGCCACAAAGCCAATTCCTGGTGTCGGCAGTGGTCCCGTTAACTGCACTCGGATTCCCATAGAGTTCAATCCACTAGCTAAAGCCTGCTCAATCATATAACCAGAAAGACGCGTGTCTTTTCCAATAAGAACGGTGCGCTTATGACCTTTCCGACTGGGCGACTGCCGTAACAGATAACCCATGGCCTGTCCCACCTTCATGACCATCTCCGGAGTCATAGGGTACTCATTCGCCGTTCCACGAATCCCATCGGTTCCAAACAGACGGCGTGCCGGGCTTTCTTTTTTTATTTTTTTAACAGTATCTTTTTTGCTCACAACTCACTCCTTAAACTCCTTGCCCCTTTACTATTGGACAGAGTCCCTACTGACTTCCTTGAATATCCTGAATATTTGCACGAATCACATTGGGAGTCACGGAGACGAATCGTACTCCAACGGGGAGATCTAAACCGTCGGCCGTCAATTGAATGCGGTTCCAGCCTAATTCTTTATTTACAAGATCTATTTTAAAAACCGACTCCTTCTGACTGTATCGAGTCAGTGAGATTCTTGGCCCTTCTATCTTGACTCTTACTTGAGTGGCCACACTATTAGCGATCATCTGTTTCGGAGAGATAAGATACTGAATATCAATATCTCTAGAAAGAGTTTCGCGCCTTCCAACAAAACTGACCCACAAGACTACCGTCACAACTGTAGCGATGACTTTGTAGGTCCCGTTGCTCATAATTTTTTTACGAATCACTGGGAACTCACGACGAACTCTATCCATGAGCCACCTTCTTTTTCATCGCGAAGAAATCATAAAGTTTCTGTCTTAGCTCCCCATGACTCAGATCAAATAGAAAATTCCCACCAAGAGCCAAACCAACTGATTTATTCTCCTCACTGACCACCAATACCAACGCATCCGTTTCCTCGGTCAATCCTAAACCAGCTCGATGTCGTGTTCCTAAGCTTTTTTCTAAGATGGGGTTTTTACTAAGCGGCAAAAAGCATCCGGCTGCGAAAATTCGTCCATCTCGAATCACAGCGGCGCCGTCATGCAGAGGGCTTGTCGGTTGAAATAAAGCCACCAAAGTTTCTGAAACCACACCGGCATCAATTTCAACTCCGACTTCTAAGAAGTAATCTAAATTAATGTCTTTTTCCAAAACAATCAGGGCACCAATTCCCCGCTGGGCCAATTGAATCGCACCCTGGGCCACCTCTTCAACAACATGTGTCTCCCGAAGTTTTTCGCCCAACCAAAAGGGATTGCTTCCGATTTGCGCCAGGGCTTGGCGAATCTCCCCTTGAAATAAGATCACAACAATTAAGAAAAGATTTGAAAAGAATTTTTCCAACAACCAATGAAAGGTCAACAACTCAGCCCAGATACTTACGGAATAGGCTATAGCTAGCACTCCCATTCCAGAAAGGATCTGAACAGCTCCGGCCCTCTTGGTTAACAAAAGGACCCGATAAACAACAATCCATACTAATAGGAAATCAACAAAGTCTTTAAGTCGAAGTTCGGTAAAAACTATATGAATGTTTTCAAACAAACCACTACCGAACAACGATCCCCCTTTAGGCCGTTACTGGATCTTGACCATTTAGGGAATCATCAGACTCTTCTTCGGCAGCCTTCTTCGCGGCTTCTTCACGTTCTTTACGCTCTTTTTCTTCAGCTTCCTCAGCTGCAGCCTTCTGTTCTTTGTTCATTTTTTCCTGGCTTAACTCGCGCCGACGAACCAGCTCCTGCAAATCAATGCCTTCATCTATGATCGCTCGGATTTCTTGATTATCAATCGTCTCCAGCTCTAACAACGCCTCAGCTAAGGCCACTAGCTCTTTGTTGTATTTCGATAATATCTCAACCGCTTTCTGGTACCCTTCATCAATAATCCGATGAATCTCGGTATCGATCTCTTGAGCTTTGGCTTCTGAATAATCTTTGTGCTGCGACTGCTGCATTCCTAAAAATACAGGGCCTTCCTTTTTCTCTAAAGCAATCGGACCTAATTTATCGCTCATACCCCATTCACAAACCATGCTTCGGGCAATAGAGGTCGCTTTTTCAATATCGTTGCTCGCCCCTGTAGTGATCTCATTAAATACTAAAGCCTCTGCCACTCGTCCCCCAAAAAGAAACGGCAACATGTTTAAAGCCTTTGATTTTGTCAAACTCAGTTGATCCTGCTCAGGCAAGGTTTGAGTCACCCCGAGGGCCATCCCACGTGGAATGATCGTGACCTTATGAATTTTATCTAAATGAGGAAGCTTATAGCCTACTAGTGTGTGCCCCGCCTCGTGATAGGCTGTCACCTTGCGCTCCTCTTCATTAATAATCATGGATTTTCGCTCTGCTCCCATAAGAACTTTGTCTTTTGCCGATTCAAAATCCACCATCTCAACCCGGTGTTTGTCATATCTAGCCGCTTGTAGAGCCGATTCGTTGACCAAATTTTCTAAATCAGCTCCACTGAAACCGGGTGTGCCTTTTGCCACTTTGTCTAAATCGACGTCCGAAGCCAGAGGTGTCTTTCGAGTGTGCACTTTCAAGATCTCTTTTCTTCCTGAAAGATCCGGCTTATTGACAATCACCCGGCGATCGAATCGTCCTGGTCGCAAGAGAGCTGGATCCAAAACATCAGGTCGGTTGGTGGCAGCGATAAGAATCACACCTTCACTTCCCTCAAACCCATCCATTTCCACAAGGAGCTGATTCAGTGTTTGCTCACGCTCATCATGTCCGCCCCCCATTCCGGCACCACGATGGCGACCAACGGCATCGATCTCATCGATAAAAATCAAACAAGGGGCATTCTTTTTACCTTGCTCGAACAAATCACGAACACGCGAAGCTCCTACACCAACAAACATCTCCACAAAGTCTGATCCTGATATGGTGAAAAATGGAACTCCCGCCTCACCGGCCACAGCTCTCGCGAGCAATGTCTTTCCCGTTCCTGGAGAGCCGACAAGTAAGACTCCTTTAGGAATGCGGCCACCCAGGCGAGTGAACTTTTTTGGATTTTTTAAAAATTCAACGATCTCTTCAAGATCTTGTTTGGCCTCTTCAACGCCTGCGACATCTTGAAAGGTGACTTTCTTTTTATTTTCCGTCAGCATCTTCGCACGGCTTTTTCCAAAGCTCATGGCTTTGCCACCACCAACCTGCATTTGCCGAATCAGAAATAGAAAAATACCAAAGACCAATAGCATGGGAAGAAAGCTCCCAAGTATAGATAGAAAATTCATTCCATCTTCGGCTTCGTAATTAGGAATGATTCCTTGTTCGCGAATGAGTTCAAAACCCGTATCCCCAACATTTCCAGGAACAACAAAACGGACAGCCCCTTTGTACTTGTCCTTGAATTCGTCTTTGATCTTTCCAGATACTTCTTGAGAACTGGTGCGAATGGTAACGGACTCGATTTCTCCGGCCTTTAACGCTGAGACGAATTTACTGTAGTCAAATCCACGAATCGTCATTTGTCGCTGACCTTCATAATATTGAAAAAGAATAAATCCGACAACAAAGACAATCGCCCAAATGGACATCACTTTTTGACTATTTCTCATATTTTAATTCCTTTCCCTCTCTGATCCCTAGGATATCACGGGATAATTCACCCCAACAATCAGATTATTGGAACTTTAGACTCCCCATAGATCCAGTCCCATCGACAATGATGAAAGATCCTACAAAGTGCTTATCAAAATCCTAAAAGTCCATGTGGTTATTTGTCTAGGCTCACTTCAATCCACTGTGGGCTCACCTGCCAACATCGACGTAATAAGATAAAAGTGTGGTTTTTTTTCGAAGTGTCAAGCCTCTTAATGATCTCTTCTATGTGAGAACGTCCGTATTCAGCAAAACCCTGCTCTCTCATAAATCGCGCCAAAACCCGCCTTTGATCATATCGACTTAACTCTAAAAACCGAGGATGATGAATTCGAGATTCCAATATGTAATCTGAAAACTTCAGCGCACTTTCTTCACTCTTGTTACCATCTAATAGGTTCGAGAGGGAGCGAGCGAGCGAATCTAATGCACCTGGACGTTTTTTCTCCAAGAGAGGTAACCACTCCAGTCGCAACCAGTTTCTTAAAGGATCAACGCTCTTATTCGATGGGTCATCTAAGAAGTCTATAGAAAATTCTTCAAGGTATGCCTCTAAATGGAACCGCGAAATCTCAAGTAATGGTCGAATACATTCTCGATTATTTTCAAAAGACATACCCTTTAGACCTTGTTCACCCGTCCCTCGAATCAACTGAATCAAACGGGTCTCCAATTGATCTTCTAAATGATGAGCCAAAACAATTTTGGCATTTAGGGCCCATGAATCACGTAATGACATCAACTGACTGTAGCGAAAATCTCGATACTGCGACTCGGATCTTAGCGGAGCATCGACACTCTTTGAATCTAAGGATCTTGTTAAGTATGGAATTCCCAATTTTTGGGCCCATTGGTCGACGAAATCCCGCGCACAACGACGAAACTCCTCTTGCTGATTGTTTTGCGTTTCACCGTGGTGAACGTGTGCAAAAGCAATATCACACTTTAGTAGAGGCTGAATTCGCCAAAGAATGTGACCTAAAGCCACAGAGTCTCTCCCCCCGGAAATGGCCACTAAAAGAGGAGAGGACGTCCATTCATGTTCTCGAAACTTTCTGAGTACTTGATGTTCTAGTGGATGTAAGGTTCCACCATTTACGGATACATGGTCCATCCTGATTTAAAGCACCCTCCGGTTTTACAGCGAGACGTCTGAAAACCTCCACCAAAAAAGTGAACTTCCCATCCCACTTCTTGGCAATCGTTATTGATACACAAAGTCCGCGCCCAACTGCCGCCAGGGAAATGAGTTTCCCAGCCTTGTTTCAAGCAATCGCCGTCTCCGTCATCATTACTTAAGCAATAATTTTCAGAAATGGTAGCGCCGGTTCGAAAATTGTATGTGACCCATCCTTCTTGCCAGCAAAGATCGTCGATACAGCTCGTTTGGGCCACGGCAATCCCGCGCTTGGGGCGTTCTACCCATCCCTTTGTGCGACAGTCTTCGTCTTCACACTTTACAACGGAACTATTTCCCGTTTTGGTATCGAAAATACTCCAACCATTTTTTAAACAGTCCCCTTTTAAACAAATCACATCGTACTCAGCCACCGCAGTTGCGGCAAATCCGAGCAAAAGCCATATCAGTAAGCCCTTCATAATCCCCTCCTTGACGCTAAAACTTTAGCGAGGAGAGTCTTGTTTATCCATCATTTTAATTTTTCGCGCAGAGCGTCTATCACAATTTGCGTAGACGATCGATGCGTTCGATTGCGAAGGTAGGCCAACTGAATTTTATTTGTGAGTGCCTTTCCTTTTCCTTGGAAGCGAAATAGCTCATAGCCTTCACTTTCAATGGTCTGCAGCAGAAAATTGGGAATGACACCCACTCCCATTCCACAAGTAACGTAACGAGCAATCGCGCGAACATCCATCACTTGTGCTCGGACATTCAATTTCATATTTCGGCGCTTCAGATGGTGACTCAACCACCTTCGAACAATGGGCTCCCCATCTTGATAAACAATGTAATCTAACGATTCAAAATAGGACTTCGTATAGGAAACGGGAGGATGTTGCTTCATGTACTCCTTTGAAGCGCACAGCTCAATCACCTCTTCCGCCACATCTTCGGTTACGATTTTTTTATCCATGGAGTACTCATCGATAAAAGCGAAGTCGAGATCTCCATTAACAAGTGGGCCTTCCATTTTGCTCGCAAAATCAAGAAGCATATCAAAACGCAGACCTGGATACTGTTTCCCAATCTCCGCCAACTTCGGAATGATCACATGATTTCCAAATTCTATGGGCATTCCAATTCGAACCACACTCTTTATTTCACTGTCTCTTTGAGATATAGCCGCCACGGTCCGCTCAATGCTAGAAAGAGACTTGGAAACACTTTTAAAAAGTCTCTCGCCCGCATCTGTGGGAATGATATTCTTGTTAATTCGATCAAAGAGAGTCACACCTAAACCCTCTTCCAACGATTTGATATGCTGACTGACTCCACTTTGAGTGAGATGCAGTTCTTTTGCTGCCGTCGTCATACAGCGCTTTCGATAGACCGATTCGAAGACGCGAAGGTTATTTAAATTAAGATTATCAATCAACATAGACTCAAGCCTTTACGGTTGTGCTGACAAATGAGATTGCATTTCCAAGGGCACTCCGGGAACCAGTGAAGAAAAATAGTGGCCCAAAGCCTCTAAATGATCGTCACTGAACCGAAAAACTCCACTCTCATCCATCTGTTCTTTAACATCCGGACCACCACTTTCATACTGGGATTGATTGGCAATCGCAACCGTCAACATAGAATTCATTAAAGGAGAGTGACGATATCCTGTTTTAAAATCTTTTAGCTCTTTAATAATAACGGAAGCTTTTTGTCCAGCCAATCTGGGAGTCCCAGGTCCGGCATTCAAGGCTCGATTATCTACATGGCATCCCATACAATTTCCAAGCGCGGCAAACTGTCGACCCTTTTCAATCAGTTGTACTTCTTCATTAGTAAACCGTTGATTGATTTCGTTTTCGACAAACACCTTTTCCATATTTAGTTTGGAATAGTAATCTGCAAAGAACTCAATTTCCTCGTCACTCAAGTCCATAGCCGCCCCGTTCATATAGGGACTGTGTCGCCCAGAAGCGACTCTTCCTAACTTAAAAGACCGAAAAGCATTGAGCTGTTGAATGATGTACTGCTTGTCTTGACCGCCGATATGTGGAGCAACATCAATACCTCCCACACCCTCTTTCCCATGGCATCCAAAGCAACTCGTTGCCATTTTGTCATACATTGATAGTTCCTGAATGGGATCCTTTCCTGATGGAGGCACAACGGGTGGATTGTCTGAACTGGGGGCGGGATCGGAGCCAGCCACTGTTGACTCGTTCGCATTTAACCAGGCAACAATCTTTTCACGCTCTTCTCGCGACATTTGCGACTCCTCAGCCGAATTCACTTGAGGCATTCGCTGTGGATGGCCAGATTCAAACTTCGTCCAGATGCGATCGAAAATGGCACCATCACTTTTTCCTTGTAAAGCAATTTTAGGGTCACTCCAGTCACGTTGCCCTACTTTCACATGACAATCCACGCAATACTGTTGAAAAATGGGCTTCACTGTCTCAAATGAAGCAACATTCTGTCCCGTATTTCCGGTCTCTTGCTGTTGAGGAGCGAACGGCTGATGACCATCACGACAACCGACAACTCCGCTAACTGAAAATACGAATACTAGAGGGAGAAACACTAAAAAATAAACAGATCGAATCACGATGTACTCCTAAAAAAGGGCCTCTTTGGCGCAATAACTTGGGCAAACCTAATAGTCTAGTGCAAACAAAATACCAAAAGTTTCCACTTTCTTTTCTTACCCATAAGGTCTATAAAGCCCCCGAACATTAATAGGAGAAAAAATTGAAAGCCTTAGTACTAATTATTTCTACACTTTCTGTACTCTTTACAATAAACAGTCGCGCGGAAGCACCCGCTGCTGCTGCCACGTGTGTCGCCTGTCATGGTGAGCAAGGAAAAAGCAACAACCCTATCTGGCCAAATCTAGCAGGACAAAAAGAAGCGTATCTTGTTAAACAGCTTCACGACTTCAAATCGGGTCAAAGAAAAGATCCTTTAATGACCTCAATTGCCCTGCCTCTTTCGGATTCCGACATCCAAAGCTTAGCAAAATACTTTAGCGAACAAAAATAGGGGGGAGAGTATGAATCACTTTACATCTTCGTTCCTTCTTCTGTGCCTTGTGTTTTCTTATTCTCAAAACACCGAAGCCCGCCCAGAATACGCCCTTAAACATCGAATCAATCGCTGCACCACTTGTCACCTTTCGCCAGTTGGAGGTGGGTTAAGAAATATTGAAGGTAAAACATACGGCACACACTCTTATAAGCCCGGAGCGTGGACTCAAAAGGAAGAGTTCTCTCTGGATTTACGATCGTTGTTCATTCAGCCAGAGCAACCCTCTAGCACAAGTGGTGGATTATCCCTTATGGCCGTCTCTGCTGGAGCGAACATCGCTATCACTCCTAAAGAAACTGATGGTGTTGAGGTGCGGGCTGTGTACAACCACCTCCTTAGCGGCTTTGCAACAGGAGCACGAGATGCTTACTTACGCATGAAAACTTATGAAGACTCCGAAACGGCCTGGCATCCTCAATACTATCTGGCTGGCCAATTTCATGCGCCTTTTGGATTGATCACCGACGAACACGAAACATATACAAAATTGCAATCCAGTTCGACTTGGAACAACTTTGAAATGGGACTTTTGATGGCTGGAAACCCTTTCCATTCACTTCATTGGGATCTTTCTGTCGTTAATGGCGAAAGAGGAGGCGGTGGTCGTGGCACAGGACGTGCGCTATTATGGGGCACCACTGGCAATCTCCGATATATGCCGGCTTACTTGCCATTTTTACTCGGGGCCAGTTATAGCCAACACAAACGCAAAGCCGACGAGCCAGCTCCTACGGCTGTGACCGTTTACAGCATGTTGCCTCTTGGAAATCTCTCTCATCAGTTGGCCCAAGGGACACTTTCTTTAGAATACGCAGAGGCCCAGTATTGGAACAACGATATAGCCACCAATTTCATTCAAGACACCGGATACAAAGCCGCCATTGTCTCTGAAAAGTCCGCGGCCTGGTTTGCGAAACTGGAGTGGGAAATCAATAGAAAATGGCTTGTGAGCTATCAGTATGAAGGACTGGCTTTTAACAAAGAATATCCCGAAGACGCCTGTTTACGACACTCGTATGGCATTAAATATTGGGCCGCTTCTAATACTTACGTAATGGGTCGATTTGCAGACTCTAAAGCACAAGCTCCATCGGAATCAGGGAGCACTAAGCGTTACGCCGTCGATTCTTTTTACGTCGTTTTCCAAACTTCGATTTAAAACGACTCAAAGGGCTCCCGGG
>JAGRAG010000215.1 GCA_020435025.1 Bdellovibrionales bacterium
GGTTCAAATCCGGCCGCCACCTCCAAATTCCTCATCGCATTTTTTGCGAAAAAACTAACCAATTGAAATCACTAACCAACCGCCTCATGTACTGAAAAGGCCTTAGCTTTTAGCTCATTTCTTAAAATTTCTCCGCATTTCTCTCGTAGTGTCAACTTTTGTGAAACCTCTGTGAAACATTGTGAAACCTTAGGGCATCCAAAAACCACCATCCATTCGCCCTCTCAAGAGCTGAAAAGTAGTCTTGAGAAAGCAATATGCTCTTGAGAGGGAACTGGCGTTGAGAGCGTTCATTTTCATTCCGAGGAAAGGAACGCGCATGGAGATAAAAAGAGTATTAAAAGAGCTTCTAAAAGAGCGCGATTTAAGTGTTGCGCAATTGGCTCGGGTGACAGGTGTCCCCCGACAAACCATTGATAATTGGATGGCAGGCCAAGAACCAAGAAGCCTTAAACAAGTTAAGAAGATCGCAGACTACTTTGCGGTCCCTTTGGACTTTCTCTGTTTTGGAGAAAGTGCAAGGGATCAGTCTATCCAGGATTTTGAAGACGAAATAAACGCTGGTGTTTTCGAAGTTGTCTTGCGCCGAGTGAAGAGGAGGAAATCATGATAGCTGTCATTATAGGCTTGGTGCTCTTGGGGGTCATGCTAGCCGTACCGTTTTCGTTTTTTGCGTTCACACGCATAACTAAAGCCAAAAAAGAGGCCAAAGCCATCCTTGAAAAAGGGAAAATTGATGACATTAAAAAAGTAGAGGTTACTCTTAAACTATTGAATGCTCTCAAAGATACGGAATCCACCCATCTTTGGAACGAGCTGAACAAACTCTATGAACAACATCGTAAGGCTTCTTAGTTTAGCATCTCTTCTTTTTTCTTTGTCGCTTTTTGCGCAAGAACAATCCTGTGAGCACGACTCAAAAAGTCTTCGCTGTGTGAAGTACAATCGAAACTACGATGCTGACACAATCACCGTATCCATCAAAGGGGTTCACCCACTTTTTGGAGACAAGATCGGAGTGCGAGTTCGCGGCATAGATACTCCTGAGATAAAAGGCAAACTGCCTTGTGAAAAAGATGTAGCCCGAACTGCAAAACGATTAGTGGAAAACCTACTGAAAAACGCCAAGCGCATAGATTTGGAGAACATCGGGCGCGACAAGTATTTTCGCATTTTAGCTGATGTAAAAGTGGACTCAAAAAACCTCAGAGACCTTCTTTTGAAAAATAACCTTGCCTATGCTTACGATGGTGGAACAAAATCGAAAGTGAACTGGTGTCAAAGAACCCCAGCAGATGCAAGGTAAAATCAATGATGAGATATGTTTGTGATGAGTGCATAAGTTCTAAAGGCGAATATTTTGAAACTGAATCTGATGAACTTATAGATGGAGATTTAGAGTCTTGCTATTTTTGTGACAATGAACTTGTAGGCGAAGTTAGTGTCATTTCTAGTATTAATGTAACAGATGACCTTCACAATCTCATCCAAGATCAAATTGTAGGATGCTTTAATCCGGGTTGTGTTGGGTGCGGAAGCTGGGATTCAATTGACAAAGAATGGATTGGCAGAGACCTCTCTGGTTCAATATACGATGCTTTTGTAAATGTCTGGGATGTAATAGAAAATGAGGACTATAAAAATTTACTTAGTGAAGCAGATCAAGATGATTTCCATTTTGAAGTAGACTTCACTTGTGGGCATTGTGGGTGCCAGCTAAATGACTGGAACGATGAAGTAAAAATAAAATCAATCACGTATTTTATTCCACATATACCTCGACTACCACAAGAACTTAGGGAGTTGACATTGACAAAAGCTGCGGATCAAATCGAGTACTTTCGATCTGATTGCTCTAATTGCCTCATTCACCTTACTAAGCCAGCGAGAGTCGTTGAAAAGGTTAACAATGTTGATTATGAACCGCAGGAAAGGGGCTGTACTGCTGCAGAAGTACTCTACTTAATATTATCTGCAAAAAAGATTCGCGCCTCAAAAGGGCCGGGCATGCTTTCAGAGGCAGTTTGTTTTACTGAAAAACCACTTACCGCACTAAAAGAAATGCTCATTGGCAACGAAGCAAAAGTGAGAAGAGAAAAAAATGGAATCAATTGGTTTCCCTATGGCCTGATGTTTGAAAAAGAATTTGCCATGGAAAAGTACAAAGTTTGCCCAGCGATTCACTTAAACGATGAAGAGATTGATGAAATTCAGACTAGTAGCTCAAACCTTTCGTTTAGAGTAGTGAAGCGAAATAAAGTTTTAGACTTTGCACATGAACGAGAGTGGCGAGCTGCAAGCGACGTGAATTTTGAACCTAAGGATGTTGTTTTAATTGTTCCAACATGGGAGCAAGCTATTGATTTTCAAAAGATACTTTCTGAAAATCAGATACAGGTAAAAGGCTTTCTTCCCCTATTAGATGTATTCAAAATGATTTGATCCTAGCTTGCTAATTCGTCGATAAAAGAATCTTTTTTGCTCCAAAGAAATGGAGTAACCTCATATTTTTCAAAAGCACTAAGAGCTTTAGATGTGGGCTGGATATTTGCATCATTGATTAAAGCTATGCTTTTTGTATTGCCACGACTTTCTTCTGTGTCAGACCACTCAAAAAGAAAAGGTTTTAAGTTTGCTTTAGGTTGATTTATCAATTGAATATGCGTGGAGGGAAACTGTTTGTGTGCGGGAATATAAAATGGAAAATTGACCGCCAGTCCGCTTCTTCCCTTTACCTCTTGATTAGCGTGGTATGTGACTTCATTATCTCTCAATAGAGCAGCCACATCTTCCATGAACATGGATTTAACATTTTCGCGAGTTAAGTAACCAAGATTGTCTGTCGAAATTATCGTCTGCATAAGTGAGTGAAACCTTTGTGCAAATTCAGATTTCTCACACGTAAGTTCAATCTTTGAGTCTTCTGTCCAATCAATGTTGAAGCCTCTAAAAATAGTTGCCATAATTTCGAGCCTTCTCTCGGTTGGACTGAATCCAGACATGTTCAAATTAGAAAATGTTTGACCGTCGTCAGTTACTACAATCTTACCTGCACGCTCTCTAACGTAAACTTGAATATGGTCGTTATTTTTATCTAAAAATGGAGTTATGACTTCAGTCCACCCATCTATCTCATGAGTAGTATAATTTGACTTGAGCCATGCGAGATACGTATCAAGCATTTTCATAGAAGGCCACCTTGTAAAATTGGAGGCTCTACAATATTGCAAATTTGGCAAAACTGATCAAAATTTGATAGCAAGTTGCCTTGATCCTGAAAAGTTCCCAGAGCTCCAGAATAGGGTAAGGGTACAGCCCACTTCAAATCGTATCCCTCCTTAAATATGTGCATGTGTGACCCTATAATTTTTGATCCATCTGGATTCGAATGCTCAAGCGTACTACCCAAATCAACTCGTACAAGACCAATGGATTTTCGAACCCGCTTGTTTAGACCATGCTGTTCTATTCTTATTGAAGCCTTGTGAATGTCGAGCAAAAATTCTTCTTGCGGGCTTGTCTCTCCAACTAGTTGTATTATCAATTTAGACTGGCCTAAGTCATGAATAGCATCGTTTATACGACGCTTTCTTAGTCGAATGAGTGAGTCAGCTAAATTTTGATCGATCATAATCAAATTCTGCACCAAGGACTGGCAAGAGTAAACAAACTAAATTTTCAAGTAGCTGAATTAGCCTAAAATCAGTAGCCTTTTGTCGAAATGCCCGGCATTCGCATCTGCGTTCTTGTGGCCCACATTTTATCTGCTTGCTCAGGGTCAATAAGACCATCACTTGTAACAACAATACGTCCAGCCTTTATTGCCTTATATATAGCTACCCGGGAGCAACCGCCCAAGCCACGCTTTTTTCTATGTTCAGCATATTCTGATATTGAAAGAAGTTGTGCCATGAGTTCATTGTAAACCAAATTTTTTGAACACGAAATCTAATAAAGTCCCGCGGGCGAGCCCACCCGCTTTTATTTCCGGCCGGGAGGGACCCATTTGACTGTTTCTGAAGGCATATGATAGCTCATGGCAATGAAGAAAGAAAAGCTGAACAATTTATTTATGGAGATAAACTCTCATGCGAGTTGGACGGAGCAAGATCAACTACTTTTGCAACACAAAACTGCTCACAGCAAAGGCAAAGTGTCCAACTTAAATCATGAGACCTCAGAGGAGTGGTCTGTTTATACAGCTTACGAGGTGATTTCGTGTTACAAATTGTTTGCTAAGAGACTAGAAAAGGCAGCAAAGGGGCTATCGGTACAGGTCAAAAAGATTTTGAAGCCTAAAGCCATTGAAAAAATGACGTCTAGAGAGTGTGATGCTCTTGCCTCCGAAATTGAGAAATTGCTATTTGCTCAAAAAATTAAACCCCAAACAGATGATATTGAAGTCAATTTGAAGCTAGTAGTTAAATATTTGCGCATAAATCGCTCCCTGGCTATCGGATTTGACAGCGTAAATGCGGGTGCTGATTCAAAAAAGGATGGATATAGCTTAATTTTGAATCGTGCCATAGCGGCGTTGCTAAAAACGGGATACTTCACGACTAAATCTCCACGTAAGGCGAATAGTAAGGATTGGACCGCCCTCACAAAGGTGCTTTTCTTACCCTCGACTCAGGGACTGGTTGATCCAGTTGATTCTAGTGGTGTTCCTTTGAGCCACAGAATGTTCACGGGGCTTGGTGAAAATCCAATCAGAATTGATCAGTTATTAGCCGACCCCGAGTACTTCGAACGCATTCGCAGTAGAATACTTGAGAGATGGAAAGCACACGATAAAGTCAAAGAAGATTCTTAGTTCAATTTCTTTAAGATTTTCTTTTTTGGTAAGCCTTAATAAAATTGCATAGACCTCCTTGCGACACAAAGGAGGTCTGTATGATCACAAACGTAGTAATAAGAGAAAGTGAAGTTCTTCGCCGAGTCGGATTGTCTTCTTCAACAATTCGACGTCTTGAAGCTGAGGGTAAATTTCCTAAAAGAATGAAAATGAGTCACCGTGCAGTTGGATGGTGGAGGCATGAAATAGAAGAGTGGCTGAAATCAGGGGGCGAAAGATGGGGAAAATAACACTGACTAAGTTCCCAAATGCGTCGGCGCTTTCCCCTCAAAGTGCAGCTAAGGGTCATAAAGTAGAACTTTCTGACTTGAAGGCGGTACACGCTTTTGTTCAAAAATATGCTTACTCCATATTTGAGTTTAAAGATGATAGACGTCAAAAGGCACTGTTTGAGACTGCAAACGCTTTAGCTGTAGATATTGATGAAGAGCTTTCGATAGAAAGGGCACTTGAAAGGCTAAACCAGCTGGGTGTGGCATATTCGCTGACACTGAGTAAAAGTCATCAAAAGGTAAAGGGTAAAGGCAAAGCAAGTGCTCCACCTTGCGATCGATTTCGAATTATTGTTCCAATCGAAAAAACAATAAGCCATCCAGGGTCCTTTACCGCAACTTTGCTTGATTTCAGAAAACACTTTCCGGAGATTGACGATAATTGTTTTGATCTCGCTAGGTATTTTTTCCCGTCAACAGGCAAGGGTCGAACGTACCTTAAGGAAAATGGTACTGCTTGGCGTGTTGTTGAATCCACCGACGATCCAAACGAAATTCTTAAAGGACACAAACGTGGACGTGGACGCCCTAGAAAAATTGGTTCAAAAGAGTTTTTAGCCGAAGCTCATACAGGACTTACAGGAAACTTTAACAATGGCTTGTTTGCAGCAGCATTTATGTACGCCGCTAATGGCAAGAGTCAAGAAGAAGCAGTCTCAATTCTCAACTCTATTGCAGCTGAAAAACTTGATGAAACCGATTTGAGAACCATACGAAGTGCATATGAATCCGCGGCAAAAATCGAGGAAAAGGAAATTCCAAAATCAAACGAAAGACTTTATTTCGAACAGACTGCAAGTTTTCTCAAAAGCATGTGGAAGAGTAGATTTTCAGTAGTGTGTGATCCATTTGGTTACAATATGATATTGGAAAAGAGGCCAAATAATGTAGTCGCATGGGTAGATAGAAAACTCCTTGTATCTGAAGCAACAAAGATTTTTCAAGGTACAATGTTTTATGGTAAGCCCGGACGCATCGATGATGCTGTTAGGAACTACGTAAATTTACAATCGACAACTCGCATAATGCCATCTTCAATTCTGCTCAAGTCACAAGAGGGTCTCACCTTTAATCGAACGGACTGCGACCCCGTGAGAATGGAAACGCCACTTTTTGACGAGCTGATGTTGCGGGTCGGAAATTCAGAGGGCTTGATGGCCTTTATATATTCATTGTTTGTACCACGCTCAGATGACCAACAGTATGTTTGGATGTATGGAAACGGCGGCGACGGCAAGGGCGCACTGGCGAGGTTTCTACAGAAGTTGTTGGGATCGGCATACCACGCTGATCGAGCTGCTGGTGCAACAGGCAATAAGCACTTCACAGCTAGCTTCGTGGGAAAGCGTCTGGCTGTTTTTAGCGACTCTAATGCTACGAAATTTGTGACAACTGAATTGTTCAAAGAGATGTCCGGCGGTGATCACATCAAAGTTGAACGCAAGTATGAAAACGCACTTACTCTAAAGTTGGACACCAAATATTTATTTTTATCAAATTCACCACCTCAAATAACGTCGAAAAAATCTGATATAAGAAGGCTCATTCTCTGTTGGGTCAATCCCATTTCAGTAACCCCTGATCCACAGTATGAATCAAATCTTTGGAACGAGCGTTCGGGTATATTATGGAAGTGTAAATTGGCATATGAGGCTTTAACTAAAAACAATGGACCAATAAAGGTAGATTTGTCTTCGACAGATCAACTCGCCGAAGAACAAGAGATTCCATTCGAGACCATATTTGATCAATACTTAGAGGTCAGCAAGTTTGCGCAAATGACGCCAAAAGAACTATACCAAGCCGTGCGTTCCGCATGTTCCAGTAATTCTATTCAATTCATGGAATTTAAGCAGTGGATGATAAGGAAGTATAAACTTAAAGAAGCAAGATGCTGTGAAAACGGAAACATTCGAGTTATTAGGGGGATAAAATCTAGGTTTTATCAAGCCGACGATGCCAATTTCGACGATGTTTCTTTTTCTAGTTTTCAAAGACCAAATGGCGTTATTTCTGAGGAGGATTTTTGATGAGCCAAGCCAACCACCCTATAAATAAAAACCTTCACGGAAAAAATAAAATAGATATAGGAGTAAATAACTACCTAAGTAGAAAAGGTTTTGATAAGAGTGGCACCCTGGATGTGACGCTCTTTGACAACAGAATATGGATGGATACGAGAGAGGCTGCTGAGTATTTGCGCATTTCGGTCAATGGTTTAAGACTCAAGGTTTGGAAACGACAGATTCCCGCCTATAAGTTTAATCGCCACTTGCGCTTTAAGAAATCAGACCTCGATCAGTACATGAGGCCCCTACGATAGGAGGCCTTATGCCGAAAAAGTATTATAAAGATGATCAAGAACTTTATCGAGCCTTTGCGCATGTCAGATCAAACGAAGTTCTCGGTATTGAAGTAAAAAAACAAAGATCGGGATTCAGAACTTGGGCTGAAGCTGAGAAATTTGAAAAACAGTTGATGCTTCAAGCGCAAAGAGAGCTTTTCACCAAAGAAAGACAACAACCCACTTGGGGTGATCTCGTTGACGAATGGGAGTTAGCTCTTAGAAATGGTTTGGGCTCCATGCGCATGTTGGTCAAGACTACTCAAGAAGACTACATCAATGTGCTAAGGAGTTTTACTCAAACTTGGTGGAAAACACCTTCAGATCAAATCACACCCGCTGATGTTCGTGATGTGTTGATTCAGATTCATGAGAGTGGAAGATCAAGAGCGAGGCAGCAAAGAGTGAAAACCGCCATTGATGGTATTTTCAAATGGGGAATTGAGACCCGTAAAATTAAAGGCGTTCATGCAAGCCCGGCAAGAGGAGTAAGCCTGATTGGTCGGACCGAGGAAAAGCGGCCTGAGATTTTGACACTCAATGAAATTCGTAAACTCTTGAAGTGTGCGAAGGAAATGAACCACAGATTCTACCCAATATGGGCAATGGCTTTGCTTACTGGCTGTCGAAGTGGTGAGCTTTATTCGCTTCAATGGGAAGATGTAGATTTTGAAAACAAGACCATAATGATTTCGAAATCATACAACAAACGAACGAACAGCTATGGTCCCACTAAAGCAGGATATTGGCGCGAAGTTCCCATGAGCCCTGATCTTGAAAGTCTTCTCATAGAATTAAGCCTCAAGAGAGCGGGCAAAAAATGGGTGCTTCCACACCACCCAGAGTGGTCAAGCTATCAACAGGCTTCAGTTTTGAGGCAATTCTGCCAAGAAATTGGAATTCCCTCGATACGCTTCCACGCACTTCGAGCTTGTTTTGCAACTCAGCTCATTAAAGATGGGATAGCCCCTTCAGTGGTCATGAAGGTCTGTGGGTGGCGCGATTTGAAGACAATGCAGCGGTACATACGGCTCGCAGGCATTGAAATTCAAGGAGCCACTGACACCCTCAAGATTCTTCCGGAAAAGGAAGTCTATGGGCGCGTGATGGAACTGTTTGACTCAAACGCGGTAAATTAGCATTATCAGTAAGAACAATAAGGAGATGGGGTGCCAACGCCTTGAAATCGTTGGGGTTAAGCCGCCACCTCCAAATAAAAAAGGGCCCCATTGGGGCCATTTTTATTACCGAGTAGCCAGGGCGCGAAGC
>JAGRAG010000216.1 GCA_020435025.1 Bdellovibrionales bacterium
AGCTATGGGAGAGTTCTTAAAGCTTTACCTAAGGCCTTTCAATTAGCAATTGCAGGGGCAACCACAACTCAAAACGTCGCCAAGAAGATTAAAGAACAATTACGCTCGATGAGGACTTAACAAAAATGGCATTAAAAGAACGTATCGTAATTACAGGTGTGGGACTGACGAGTCCCAATGGCAATAACCTTCAAGAGTTTCGCCATGCCTTATTAAATAATGTTAGCGGTGTTCAGAAATTTGAAACACGACACATGGGAGAAGTCCTTGCCGGTGTCTGTGACTTTGATGAGCTAAAATATCAAAAAAGAAAAGAACGGCGCCGGGGAACTCGCGCCGGGTCTATATCTATATATTGTGGCCATGAACTTTTTCGTGACGCCGGACTCTTAACTGAAGAGTCTTCTAAATTAGGAAATACGGAAGAGATTGGCGTTTACATTGGGATTACCGAACATGGAAACGTAGAAACGGAAAATGAGGTATGGAATTTAGGACAGTTTGATAATGATCCTAAGTATTGGTCTCATCATCACAACCCAAGAACTGTCGCCAACAATCCTGCCGGTGAACTCTGTTTAAACTTGGGCATCGTAGGTCCACACATGACTGTGGGAGCCGCTTGTGCTGCCGGAAACTATGCCTTAATATCGGCCATTCATGCTCTGACTATGGGAGATATAAAATATGCCGTGGCCGGCGGAGTTTCTGAAGCGATTCATACTTTTGGAATTTTTGCCAGCTTTAACAGCCAGGGAGCTCTCGCCACTCTTACAGAAGAGCAAACCGATCCTACAAAAGCCAGTCGGCCTTTTGATAAAAATCGAAACGGTATCGTTTGCTCCGAAGGTGGCTGTCTTTATCTATTAGAGACCTACGATCAAGCGATCGCGCGAGGAGCAAAAATTTATGCCGAGATCGTCGGCTATGGTGTCAATACCGACGCCACAGACTTTGTTCTCCCCAATAGCGATCGTCAGATTGAGTGCATGCAGCAGGCTTTAAAACGAGCCGACTTGACTCCTGATCAAATTGACATCGTTAACGCGCATGCCACTGGAACGCCTTTAGGAGATGAACAGGAGGCTCGAGCCATTCAAACGGTTTTTGGAGATTTTGACTCCGTCCACATCAATGCCACCAAAGGATTTATTGGACACTGTATGGGAGCCGCAGGTGCCTTGGAATTGGCGGGAAACTTACCGGCATTTGAAGATGGTTTTGTTCATCCTACAATGAATTTTGAAGAGTTTGATGACAAATGTCGTTTTCGCGGATTGGTCTCTGGAGGGCCCAAGAAGGTCGACGACATTCAAACCATTGCCAATATGTCGAGCGGCATGTTGGGAATCAACACTGTTATTATTGTTAAAAAATTAGAAACTGAAAACCATAAACCTTCCAATTTATTTAGAGGAGCCTAATATGACCCCGGAAGAAATTCGAACTGAAGTCAAAGATATCATTGCGACCATCGCCCCTGACGAAGATCTTTCTGCATTAACCAACGATGGAGTTATTCGCGAACAGATCGACCTCGACTCTATGGACTTTTTAGATATTATTATGGAGTTGCGTAAACGCCATAAAATCGAAGTTCCAGAAGAAGACTATAAATTTTTTGGATCTTTGGATAGCTGCGCTGAGTACCTCGCCCCCAAAATGCAGGGTCTCACCCAGTAATTCTGGTACATGCAGGTAACATCACTTCCGCATTATGATACTCTGATTATTGGCGCCGGCATGTCAGGACTTGCTGCTGGCATACGCTTGGCGCATTTTGATCAGAAAGTTGCGATCTTGGAACGTCACTCGCTATGGGGAGGACTGAACTCCTTTTACCGACAAGCAGGACGTTCCTTTGATGTTGGCTTGCATGCTATGACAAACTTTGCGGTACGAGGTACACGCAAAGGCCCTTTACCAACAATTTTTCGTCAACTGCGTATAGATTGGGACGAGTTTGCTCTCATTCCTCAACGCGAATCGCGGATTCAGTTTCCTAATGCCCAGTTACGGTTTTCTAATGATCTTTCTTTATTAGAAAGTGAAGTTGAAAGAAATTTTCCTCAGCAGATAGATGGTTTTCGAAAACTATGTCGTTCTGTTCGCGATCATGACGACGGCCACCTCAATCAAGAAGTTCTCTCGGCCCGTCAAAGGATACAGGAGCACATTACCGATCGCCTTCTGGAAGACATGCTTCTTTGTCCATTGATGTTTTACGGATCCGCCCGTGAAGACGATATGGATTGGAATCAATTTGTGATTATGTTCAAGTCCCTTTTTTTTGAAGGCTTTGCTCGTCCTCATGAAGGTGTACGTAAAATCTTAACCACTTTGAAAAAACATTATTTAGATCGCGGTGGCGAACTTAAAATGAAAACCGGCGTCTCCCGCTTGATTCCACAAAAAGGCGGAGGAGTGATGGTCAAACTTGATAGTGGAGAAAGCTTATTTGCTAAAAAAGTTTTGTCTTCTGCTGGGTTTGTTGAAACAAAAAAGCTCTTAGGAACAGATCTAGATCTGTCCCGCCAAATTGGGGCTCTGAGTTTTGTAGAATCAATTTTTTGCCTAGATAGAATGCCAAGTGATTTAGACATCTCTTCAACCATACTGTTTTATTCTCAACAAACGGACTTTCACTACAGACAATCAAAGAACCTCGTTGACTATCGTTCTGGAATAGTCTGCTGTCCCAATAATTTTGCCGATCCGGAACCCTTAAGCGAGGGAATGATCCGATTGACCCACATTGCCAATCACTCTAAGTGGGTCGAGCTGAAACAAAAATCCGAAGAGCTCTATCTGCAAGCAAAGGCCGAGATGATAAAGACGGAGTTAGATGAACTGGAAAATGTCCTCCCTAGCTTTCGAAAGCACATCGTCTACACAGACACATTCACACCCAGCACTATTGAACACTATACAGGACATTTAGGCGGAGCCGTCTATGGATCTCCCAGAAAACGTCCTACGGGTGAAATCGGCGAAAAAGATATTTTTCTATGTGGAACCGATCAAGGATATCTAGGAATTGTGGGCTCGATGCTCAGTGGAATTATAATGGCAAACCAACACGCTCTCAAATAGGTGGTAAAAAATGAGTCACTCTCTGAATTCTGTAAAAGACAAATATGATGTGATCGTTATCGGTTCGGGCTTAGGCGGTTTAACCGCAGCGAACATTCTAGCTCGTTCAGGACACAAAGTTTGCATATTAGAACAACACTTTAATTTTGGCGGAATGGCCACCTGGTTTAAGAGAAAAGGAGGCCACATATTCGATATCTCTCTGCATGGGTTTCCGGTTGGTATGATCAAAAGCGTGAGGAAATATTGGAGTAAAGAACTGGCCGACTCTATTCGTCAGGTTGAAAAGGTTCGCTTTGATAACCCTCAATTCAGTCTCGACACCACTTTTGACAGAGAGGATTTTACTAATAAACTCGTTGAAAACTTTAAGGTCCCAAGAGAGCAGGTGGAAGCTTTTTTTGTCAAAGCTCGCTCTATGACTCATTTAGATGACACAGAAATGACCACGCGCGAGCTCTTTCAATTGTACTTCCCTGATAGACCCGATGTTTGGCGCTTTTTGATGGAGCCTATTGCTTATGCCAATGGTTCTACTTTAGACGAACCGGCTTTAACCTACGGTATTGTTTTTTCAAACTTTATGAGTAAAGGCGTTTATATCTTTGAAGGAGGAACCGATCAGCTGATTAAAAGTATGAAGAAAATTTTAATCGGTAACGGAGCTGAAATTTACAACAAGGCCCTTGTTGAAAAAATCATTGTTGAAGAAGGAAAAACACGAGGAGTGATCGTGAATGGTCAAAGAATAGAAGCCGACTGTGTTCTTTCTAATGCCGGCCTTAAAAATACAACAAATGTTCTTATCGGCCAGGAGTACTTTCCAAAAGATTTTCAAAAACAGATTGATCGTGTTCGCCTGAGCTCCAGTTCTTGTCAAGTCTATATGGGAATCCGAAAAGGAGAGACCATCGAAGATATTGGTGAGCTCTTTTTTACTTCCAAGTATCCGACATTTGACTCTGATGCCCTTACTGCACTTCGACCCACAAGTCGGACCTTTTCATTTTGTTATCCTAAGATTCGCCCTCATAAAGAACCTATGTACGCTATTGTTTCTTCAACGAATGCCAAGTTCGAAGACTGGGCCCATTTAACTTCAAAGGAGTATGAGGCAGAAAAAAAGAGATTGGCCGATGAAACTATTGAAGTTCTCAATGAGTATTTACCAGGAGTAAAAGATAAAATCGATCACGTTGAAGTTTCCACTCCAAAAACTTTCGTTCACTACACCCGTCATTTAGGTGGTGCCTGTTTCGGTACGAAGTTTGAAGGACTGGAAGTGAGTACGGAGATTCCGAACCTGATCCCTGGTACCTATCATGCCGGTTCCGTAGGGATTATTATGAGTGGATGGCTTGGCGCCATCAACTATGGCGTTATCGTCGCTAATAAAATGGACAGCTATCTTCACTCTTTAACTCAACCCACACAGTCGACAACCGCATCCTTGCCATCTTCCGTTGTCGCCCATCCGTAAGGAGAGATTATGCGGTTTAAGGATCAATACGTCATCATTACAGGAGGAACCCGAGGGATCGGTAAATCCATCAGCGAAGCCTTTCTCTCTGAAGGCGCCCATGTTCTGGCCACGTACACCAGAAATCAAGAGGCCGCCGAAGCATTTAAAGCCTCTTGCGCTTCGGATCGTTTAAGTCTCTACCAATTTGATGTCAGTAAGTATAACGAAGTTGAGGAGTTTTTTCAGAAATTAGACGCCCAAGATATTGAAGTCTCTATACTGATCAACTCTGCTGGTGTTCGAAAAGATGCCATCGTAGGAATGATGAGTGAAGAGGATTGGGATTCGGTCTTAGACATTAACCTGAAGGGCTGCTTTATTATGAGCAAGATGGCCGTTCAGAGAATGTCTCGAAAGCGCTATGGCCGGATCATTAACATTACGTCTCCCTCAGGGAAACTGGGCTTTCAAGGTCAGGGCAATTATGCAGCTTCTAAAGCTGGCATGATTGGCTTTACCCGTTCTCTCTGTAAAGAGGTGGCAAAACGCAAGATCACCGTGAATTGTGTCTCTCCTGGCTTTATTGATACGGAATTACTTCATGATCTGAACGATCAACAAGCTAAGGAGTATCAAATGATGGTGCCCCTACAAAGATTTGGTGAAGCTCGTGAAGTCGCATCCGGGGTTCTTTATTTAGCTTCTGCGGAAGCCTCTTATATCACTGGCACAACCTTAGAAATTTCAGGAGGTTTATAGTGAACGTCTCCTCTCTGCTTCCTCACAGAGCCCCGATGTTGTTGATTGATGAAATCATCGAGTGGGACTTAGAAAGTAAAACCCTCGTCGCCGCCAAAAATATTGGGGAAAATGAATTTTTTCTTCAAGGCCATTACCCAGACTTTCCCATTGTTCCAGGAGTCATTACTTGCGAGATGATTTTCCAAGCTGGAGCCGCATTGATTTCTCTACTTCTACAAAATCAAAGTATCAAAGGGAGCATTGACTCAATAAAAGGCAAAGTTCCTGTCGTCACACGATGTAATCAGATCAAGTTCCGAGAAATGATTCGCCCTAATGATACTGTCTTACTTTCCGTTGCCCTAAC
>JAGRAG010000217.1 GCA_020435025.1 Bdellovibrionales bacterium
CCCTCTATGACAGCATCTTTCTTCTGAATTTCCGTGTCTCTCTTATGAATTTCAGATTCTCTATCTTTAAGACTTTGCTCCATTCTTTTTAATTCTTCCTTTGCCGATTCCACAGGACCAACTTCATTATTTTTCTTTTTAATCTGTTCTTTCAATAGTTTATTACTCATATTTAGTTCATTAATACTAGACTCTAGCCACAAAATTCTTTTTTCACCGTGTTTGGCTTTGTCGACTCGTTCTTGAAGATCAACGACCATTTTTTGAAGAGCTTTAATTTCAGACTCTCGTAACTGTATTTCTTCTGTTGAATCTGCTGAAACCCTTAAGTAATGCTTTAGATCGTCTTGTTCTTTCTTTAAAGACTCTTTTAACTGAGTGGCCTTACGGTTCAGAGATTGAATGGTTCCATCTTTAAGCTTTACCGCCTCTGATAGACTATCAATCATCTGCTCTTTTTGCCTGAGAACCTCTTCTAAGCCACCAATTTGATTATGAAGGTCACCCCTACCACCAATACTATTTTTAAGCGATGCATTTTCTTCCTTTAAATGAGTCACAAACTGCTCTAATGCCTCCAGACGACTTTTAGACTTTTCATGGCGGCGTTCAGAAAGACGTAACTCTCGAAGTTCCGCCTCAAGAATCTTTATACGATCCATATTCACTGCGTGATCTGACTCTCTCTCCCTCAAGCTATTAACAACGCTAGTGGCTTCAGCCAATTCCTTTTGTAAGCTTTCGATTCTTACTCTTTGAATCTCAAATTTTTCTAAGTTTTTTATCTTTTGGCTGTTGCTTCTAAATTCTGTGTTTTCAACGGACTTTTCGAGCAGATGTATTTTTTTAGAGAGGCGAAAGAGTTCTTTGGAGACCACTTCAAAGTCTAAAATCATACCACTATCGAGGGACCTCCTAAGAGACTCATACTGCGTCGCCAACTGTGATAGCTCTGAAGACCTAGCCGACAGCTCACTTTTGGTTCTTTCCAATGCTCTATGAACTTCATTGTTTTCCAAAAGAAGTTTTCGGTTGATTTCCGATAGTTCCTGAAATTTGCTTTCTGATCCATGTGTCTCAAGATATAGAGATTCATAGTCTAACACTTTTCCGTCGAATTTAGCGGTCATCTCTTTCAACGACGCTTTTAACTGACTTTCCTCAAATAGCCATTCCTTATGTGCTTTTTCAAGGTTTTCTTTTTCTTGATTCAACGTTTGGATTTGCCCCTTTAACTCATCGATTTTCTTTCGCGACTCTCGATCATATCGTCCTTCTGACTCGATTTTAATTTCTCGTAATAACAAGTTAAGTGACTCAATTTCATCTCGGTACCGAAAACCTTGCTCCTGTTCCGATTTGTAATTCTGAAAGAGTTCCGAGACCCGATCTGATTGTCTCTGAATCTCTTTTTTTAACTCTTCTTCTTTAACTTTAAGAAGGTCGATTTCCTTTAATAAATACCCATTTTTAGATTGTGACTCTGCGAGCTGCCTTTCAATTGTTTTATACTCAGCACGTAAATCCTGGTGTTCAGCCTGATTTTCTCTTAATAATTGATTGAGACGATGGTATTCAGTTTGAAACTGTTTTAATTCCTGACTAACTAGCTTTTTCGACTCTTGAACTCTGTTAGATTTTGCAAGAACTTCTTTAAGCTGACCATCCTTCCATTCAATTTCCATTTTTATCTGTGATATTTTAGATAGAGAATCTTTCTTTGCGATTTCTAGCTCTTTTACTTTTAGTTTCATCTCTAAAAGTAATTCATCTTTTTCGCTTAACTTTTCTTGACTACGCTTTAAGTTTAGCTCTAATTCTCGATTAATCAATTGAAGTTTACCTAACTCTTCTTTAATCATAGAATAATCTATTCTGCTATCAGCAACAGTCAATTGAGCATGAAGGCTTTTTATTTGTTGATTCTTCTTATTAACTTTATCTACTAATATTTTTGTCGAATTAATCAAAGAAGATATTTTTTTTCTACTAGTAAGAATCTCTTTGTTAAGTTTTGTTTCATTTCCTTTGTGATGATCGACTGTATTCAGGGCATTCTTTAAGCGTCGCAAAGTATCGGAATGTTTTCTTTCTTTTTCTGCAGACACTAACTCTAAATTATGCAGTTTTTCCTTATTTTCCTGATGGGATTTATAAGCCTTCTCTACTAGAGTTTTTAACTTACAAATAACAATATTAGATCTATCTTTCTCCGCTTTTTCCAGAAATAACTTCTTTTGAAGCTCTTCTTGCACCCGGGAAATCAATTCATTAAAATGACTTAAAGTAAGTCTATCGTCATCCGCCTTATAATCAGAGTAATTATCACCAGCAATACTTTGGAGCACCTTCGTCAACTCGTTTGATATGTGATTCTTAAAGCTTTCAAACTGATCAATTTCATTAATGAGGCTATCTGACATCGATTGAACTTGATTTAGGTCAAGTATAGCCGATTGATATTTGTCGCGAAGATTTCTGGCTAAGGTTAATGTTTGATTTTTCTGTCTGTTGTTACTTGATCTAGATTCTTGAAAGTCCTCTTGAATGCTATGTGCCTCATCTAGTTGTAGTTCTAAAGAATTAAGTTTCTTTGATGCCTTACTATCACCGTCAATAAACTCCACAGGGTCGTGCAAGTTATAGTCAATAGTATTTTCTTTCATTGGAATGTCAGGAAAATCCCTTGAGATTAAGTTTTCATTATTTTTTATCTCTTTACCCATTATTCAAAATTTCCTTGTCTAAAATATTCGGGTACTTAACTCCGTCTCTCAAGTCTTTCTCTAATGAAACTATTAGAGACTCAATTTTTTCTAACTCCTCATCAATTTTCTTATTTAATGCCTTCAATCCGGAAATTGCACTATTTGCGGATTTGCCACTTTTGAAAGATTGAATTTGAACAACGCTCTGACCAAACTCCATTAAATTTTTAGCGATATCAAATACAGAATTATAAACAGAACTCAGAACGAGAGTCTGCACAAACTCATTAGATTTCAGTGGCTCAAAAGTATCCAAGATTGACCCCTGCATGACATTCCAAGCGTCCCAAATCTTCATTTCTTTTTTAAAATCAGCACGTGTATTCAGAGAGGACAACTGACCCACCGCGATGTTTCGTTGGTTAACTAGCGCAAATACAATTTCTTTTAGTTCTGTTACTTCCGCTGATAATTTCTTGGTCAAAATCCCATTGTTCGAATTAACTTTATTATAGTAGGACTGACTTGCACTTGTTCCTAGTAAAAACCTATCTTTTGTAACTATTTGATTAATGTTGTCACCGCAATTTAGGCAGGACAATATAATTTCATATTTACCTGGTATAAGTGAACTACCATCTTCATTTCTGATTGGCCCTACTTTGTCCACCCTTTGCGTGACTCTCTTTAACATTGTAATAAATTGATCTTTTCCACTTACCAACGTTCCAGGAACAGACCGAACCGTAATCGATAGTTCAGAGTCTTTTTTTAGGTTAGAAGCAAAAACAACCTCTGGATACAACGATGTACTACTTAAAATTGCTAACGCAGCCTGTGGCTTTGTTAAGTCTTCCTCTAGTTCAACAACCTTTTCGAGATTCGCTTTATCATCTTTTGAAAGCAAGAGGAGCAGCTCCCTTGACGGGCTATCTAAAACGATAAAAAAATATATAAATGATGCAAAAACGACAGTCGAAGCTACAAAGCCGAAATGCAATAATCTTTTATATAATTTTTTTGTTGTTGCACTGTCTCTTTGCTCGCCAGATACAAAACTCTCACCATTTTCAAAAGAAAATTCTAAAGGCGTTTGGTGTTTGAATTCACTTCGAATTCTTGATTCAAAGTTAATAAAATCAGAAAACTTATCGTCTCGAATATCTAATACATTTGGGTTACGAAACGACTGAAAGTTTTCATACCTATCAAGCCTCTCCCATTCCTTCATTCCTGGCTTCCAAAAATAGTGGTCGAGAGCTACAAGGCCTTGCTGTATAAAGCTTTGAATTTCTCCGATTGAAAAAGGGCCAAAGTGTCGGCGTTCACGGTATAAAAACCAAATTTTTTCATCACTAAGAAAAGTAACTTTCTCTATATCGCTTGGTTTCTGGTTCGTGGATACATTCATACAAATTAATTTTGAAGGAGTCTATCCTCTTTTCCAAGTCTAGAAATAGTTCTAAAGAATTCCCAACCCAACTACACAGTTATTTAAATTGATTATCGCACAAAAATCATCCCACCTTAGTCTAGAATTCTCTATAAACGTCGATTTATAGAGTAAAATAAACAAGTTCTTCAAAGGGAAAATACTTCGTGGTTCCTTCTGAGAAACTTAAATCTAGACTCTAGTACCGATTAAAATATTCCGAAAATTTCATTGTAAGGTCAGGAGACATTATGAATTTTTCATCTATTATAGGGCTAGTTCTTGCTGTGGTCGTTTTTCTTGGGGCAGCCCTAACATCTACGAAGAACTGGAAGGTTTTTATAGATTATCATGCCGCTCTGATTGTGATTGGCGGTACGCTCTCTGCTGCTCTCTTGAGTTTTTCTGCTAAGAATATGATTGCTCTAATGAAGGTATTTATCTCCAGAGTTCTTAAAGGTGCTATTTCACAGTATGATGAAGTTATAAATGAAATAGTGGATCTCGCCAAAGGTTATAGAGAAAACAGCAACTACCTTGCCGAGAGAGTTGATTCTTTAAAAACTCCATTCTTAAGAGAAGCAATACAGCTGCAAATTGAGGGAGGTATGTCACCTAAAGATATTGACTTCATATTGGCAAAGCGGGCTCAAACCCACTTTAAGAGATATGGTGAAGACTCCAATATGTTTGCAACACTGGCAAAATTCCCTCCAGCTTTTGGTCTTTTAGGAGCGGTCATAGGAATCATTTCCCTACTTCAAGGACTCGGAGGAAAGGACGCAATTAAAACGGTAGGCCCATCAATGGCTGTTGCTCTTGTTGCAACACTCTATGGGATAGCAATAGCTAACTTCATCTTTGTTCCTCTTGGAGAAAACCTAGCAAAATACAATAGAACAGACCAAAATATTCGAAAAATGGTACTAGACGGACTTCAGATGATTCGCGAGAAAAAGCATCCCATTTTAGTAGAAGAAAATATTAAGAGCTATCTGCTACCATCTGAGAGAGAAGCAATTAGTAAAATCCACGAAGCTGCATAAAGGATACTATGGGAGCACCCAAACTCAATGATCTAGAACCTGAATCCAGCCATATGAGTCTTGAAGAAGAGCACGAAGAGGCTGTACATCATGACGAAGGGCCCTGGCTAATAAGTTATGCGGATCTCATGACGTTACTTATGGGGTTCTTCGCCCTGATGACTTCCATGGCCAACTTTGAAGAAAATCAATTTGCACAAGTGGGTGACGAAACTGCCAAGTTTTTTGGTGGAGAAGTTGAGCAACCCTTTCAGAAACTCGGTGACAAACTAAAACAAGTTATAAAAGAAAAGGGAATCGACGACAAAGTTATTGTTCGAGTAAAGAAAACAGAGATTGAGATGATTTTTGAAGGAACTTTATTTTTCGACTCAGGCTCAATAGAAGTCAAGAACTCTGCTCAAGATGTCATGAATCAAATCATAGATATTTTGGGAAAAGAGGCTCCCGATAAGAGATTTTTGATTGAAGGACACACGGACAGCGTGCCTATTAGCCAAGGAATTATTGCATCGAATTGGGAGCTATCGGCTCTACGGGCATCGGCTGTTGCACGGCTTTTTGAATTACACAATTTCCAACGCGGACAAATTATTACAATTGGTTTCGGCGACAATCGTCCTTTCAAATTTGAAGAAGACAAAGCTCCAAATGAACCACTGACTCAAAATGCACAATTTGCTAAAAACCGCCGGGTGGTTTTGCGAGTTATGAATAACCTTCCATTGTAATACTTTTATACCTAAACAGATCGATCACTTCCGGAACAATATAAAGGCAGACGAAAACAAGCCTACCAAAAAGATGATTCTAGGGATTTTCAAACTCGTCCCT